>CALCOQ010000302.1 GCA_937897005.1 uncultured euryarchaeote | reverse complement strand
GGGGCTGTTGATTCCGGGACCTCTCAGACGCGCGCCTTCACGCATCAACAAGGCCAGTATCAGCGCACCTGCCAGACCGATGATGATGAGGATGTTGGCAGCGAACAAGACACCGTCGAGGTCGACCTTGCCATCGACCAGAAATGGAGACTCAAACGGCACTCCACCTATCCACCAACCCATGATGACAAGGCCAGGGATGACCGAGGCACCGATTCTGAAGGCATAGGCGATGGACGCTCCAATGGCCCCGGGGTCGGGCAGATATTCAACCATCAATCCGGCTATTCCCTGTTCAGCGAAAACTCTCGGAATCAGGGCGATTGCAAGCATCGATACCCAAAGAACGGGAGAAGTCCCGACAGGAATCAATGCCAGTGGCAACAACAGTCCAATATGGCCGATTATTCCCAGCAGAATCCATGAGCGACGGCGGCCGAATTTCATTTCTCCACGCTTGTCGACCTGAACACCCCATACGGGTCTTAGAAAGAAGGGAATCTGGGTAGCCATGAACAATGGAACGATGATGTCCTTGTCGAGCCCGTAATCGTTGACACCGACAGTCAAGGCCCATTGATTGTAGAAGGCATATGGCAATGCGAAAGCGATGTAGACGCCGAAGAACCAGAAATATCGAAACCACCGTGATGCGCCGATGTCGACCCTTCCAGAGAGAACGAAACTCTCACTCTCGAACGAAGAGTCCTCGTCGACCAATTCGGCCTCGAAAACCTCGTCAGACATGACTACCGGACCTCACGATGCTCCTCTTCCACATGAACCATGCCATGCGAAGCGGTGATGTGCCACCTGTGCATCGTGGCCCCATGGTACGCATCGGCATCACCGGTGTATGTGGCCTCATCGGAGGCATCATTCATGCCGCTTTCACTGCCGATGGGCACGAATTGGTAGGTATCGATAGACCCACTGAGGAACGATTGGCCCGAGGGCGCAACGTCGATGATACCGGCGCTGTCGAACGCCTCGACCACGCCTGTGATATCTCTGAGACCTCCATCGAGGAATTGACAGAGATGATCACTGGCTGCAAGGTTGTATTCCATCTGGCAGCTGACGCTGACCCATCCAACTGGGAGAGAAACATGCTTGAGGTCAACATCGAAGGAACCCATAGGGTCATCGAGGCCTGCAAGTCGGCACAAGTGGAGCGGTTGGTCCTGGCCTCTTCTGGACTGGCGCAGGTTGGCCTTGAGGGACGGGTTGAAGGAGAGATTGGGATTGAACATGGAGTTTCGATAGACTCTCCATATGGTCTGACAAAGATAATGGTTGAAACGATGGGCAGAAAGGCTTCGCAATTCATGCAGGTGGTTGCCGTACGAATCGGTACGGTGGTTCCCGATGATGATGAACATCGACGGCGCGGTGGTCGACTGATGGCGACTGCATTCCTGCAGGAGGATGTACGACGCTTCTTCAGAGCCTGTATCGATGCTGAATTCAATGGATATCTGTTGACTGCGGCACAATCTGACAGCCCTACTCGATTCATTTCATTACAGCCTGGATTATCAATCCTGGGTTGGCATCCTGTGGAGTGGAACTGATGCAGGTGATGCCGGGAGACCTGACTTTGGGTCTGGATATTGGAACCACTGCAGTCAAAGTACTGGTTTTGGATGATGGTGGATGGTGGAAACTAGCGACTTTTCCAACCCCACCGTTGGAAGAACTGGTCGATGAGATGAATACGCATCTCAGTGAATGGATGGACGAAGAGGACTTGGCCAGAGTAGTGACAATAGGAGCCTGCGGTCAAGGTCAGAGTGCCATCATCCTTGACGATGAGAACCAGATATTGGGAGATATCATCACCTGGCAAGAAAGTCCCGATGCGGAGATCATCGATGATTTCGATGTCAGATTTCCTCTGCAATGGAGGATTGACAACCTCAGTGCTCATCTGCCGGAGGGCAGGGCTTGGCTACCGGTCAAACTCAAACAATGGGCCTTGAGACACCCCGAACTTGTTGCACAGGCCAATGTTGCAATACAGGTCAAGGATCTGGTCAATTATTCTCTGACTGGTATTGTTTGTTCAGATTCCAGATCGATGAGAGGATTGAGCCGCTCAGAGGAACTGCTGCAATGGATTGGACTTGGAGACATCATCCCTCCCTTGATGCAACCGACCGATATCATCGGTCAATCGATGGGTTCTGACATCATCTGTGGAACCTGCGACATGTCTGCTGGTCTCGAAGGTCTGTTCCTCGGACTGGGCATCGCAGGCAATCTGGCAAACACCAGTGAACATATCGCGATTCACCCCTCTGTTCGTGATGAGGTTCCCGCTGGGATGACTTGGTTGCCAGCCTGTGGAATGGTTCCCTCAGTCCTCTACAGTTCAACCTCGAGTGGAGGTGGGGCATTGATTCATGGATTGTCAGAGATTGACTCAGCGCCATCTGTGGCTGACCTCAACGGGTGTGCTGACTGGTTGCTGCGGAACCATGGCGAGAAGGGTGGTCCTGTATTCGATGCGCACGTGCGCGGAAATCGCGGCCCTGGCGCGGACCCGCGCCATACTGGAGGTTGGTCAGATTCTCTTGAAGCGTATAGTGACGGCCAATTGGCAACCAGTCTCATCAATGGTGTGAACCTTGCACTGGAGCCGATAATCGAGAAGTTACCGAAGTGGAATCGCCTGCACATCGGCGGTGGATTGGCGGAGGCTTCGATCATCATCCGAACACGGGACGAGCAATGGTCAGATGTACACCGGCGTCAGGGTAAGGAAGTATCAGCCCTAGGTATTGCAAGATTGGCTCAGGCTGGGGCTGCTCCTCTAGCCATCATCTTTGGAGCGGGCAAGGTGGGCAGGGGATTCCTCGCAGATATTCTGTATAACTCTGGTTGGCAGTTGAAATTCGTGGATACTGACCCTGTGGTGGTTGAGGAGTTGACCAGAATGGGGCATCATGTCATCCATAGACTGAGCGAACCGCCAAGACAGCAACGTATCAGGAATTGTGGAGCGGCTGTTCTGAGTGACCCAGTGATTGAGGAATGGATCCAGAAGGCCGACATTCTGATGACTGCGATCGGTGCAAGTCATCTCGAATCCTGGTCCAGAGCGGTCTCAGATGCTGTCAAGCGCAGACTCGAGAAAGGACCACTCGACATCGTGTTGGCTGAGAATCATCATTCGCCGGCACAACTGGTACGCAGCGCTCTGGCTATCGAAGATTCACGATTAGGGGTCATCCAATCTCAGATTCTGCGTTCATGCATCGAACCAACAGAAGAATTGATTGACAGGTTCGGAGAACTCGCCCTCAGGGTCCAAGACCACTCCGAATTACCCATGGACAAGGATGCCATACAGGACCTTGACCTGCTGTTGTCGATCGAAGGAGTAACGCCAAAGTCGGATTTCGAATTGGAGTTGACACGTAAGGTCTACACCTACAATGCAATCAATGCCGTCATCTCATACATCGGCCATCTCAAGGGATACCAACTTCTCTCCGAGGCTGCCAGTGATTCGGAGATTCACTCTCTGGCTGAACAGGCCGGAATGGAGGCCAGTGCCGCACTGGTTGCGGCTCATGGATTCAATATCGAGGAACAGGAGCAGTGGGTGAAACGTGCTCTGTCAAAATATCAGGATGAGCGTATCGTTGACCCAATAGCAAGGCAATGTAGAGACCCGATGCGAAAACTAGGGGAGAATGACAGATTGCTCGGCCCCATCCTGCTCTGTGAGGAACATGGAATACCATGTGAAGCGCTGAAGGTTGGTCTGGCCGCTGCCCTGCAATATGACCCTGATGAAGAAGAGAGTGAGCGTGATGCAAGCATTGCTGAACTCAGAAAATTACGTTCCTCTTCAGCACATACATCCACAGCACATACATCCACTGTAAGTGGAAATCTCCTGAGTACACAAGAAATCCTTGATGAAATGGGCTTCGGAATTACAATCAGTGGTGCAGAAATTACACTTGAACGGGTGATTCGGCTAGCATGAAAGCACCATCAAACCACAATATTGCTCATTTCTGCATGGGCAACCTATAAACCGGCCTTGAAAAGGTGGAATACAGGGTAAAACCCGGAATGGAAGTGAGAATATGGATGAAAAAATGAAAGGAAACGTGATTGCGCTATTGGTAGTTGGTTGTCTGACTTTGGGATTGATGGGCCAATTCGGTGGTACATGGCTGACCGATTCAGAGACCGATTCAGTTACAGATATCACCCGAGAAAGTGAATTTGGATTGTACGAAGTGACCACCACTCTCTCCGGAGACGCAGATACGGTGGCCGCAGTAGAAGGGATAGCGGACGCTGCCAGTCCTGGTTGGGATGAGATCAATTTTGCTGACAAATACGAGAACTGCACCGAACAACTCGATGCAGCGCGTGCAGGAGCCAAGGCTGCAGGAGCGACCGATGAAATGTTTGAAGAGGGGGCAAAGGAAGACATCGCTGATTGCAACGATATGGGTGCCATGGCAGATGCCGGTTCCTACGGAGGAATGACACTGTGGGTTGCATCAGTTGCAGCCCTGATTGCAGTGATCATCGTCATGGCAGGAATGTCAGGTGGTATTGATGCAATTCCAGAGCAGACCGGAATGATCGCTCAATGGGCCGCCGGCGCATTGACCGCGTTGGCAGTCTTGTTGTGGTACATGAATCTCCCAGACAGTGGAGATGCAAGTGCTGGAATGACCG
>CALCOQ010000301.1 GCA_937897005.1 uncultured euryarchaeote | reverse complement strand
CCACTGTGACCTTGTGTCCAGCCGCCAGCATCTTGCGCAACTGCGCTTCCAGAGCATGCCACGGGAAGCCCGCCATCGGGATTGGAGCATCTGCTTTCTTGTCCCTGCTGGTCAGAGACAGTCCCATCGCTTCAGAACCGATGACTGCATCATCATGGAACATCTCATAGAAATCCCCCATACGGAAGAACAGAACGGTGTCAGGGTGGTCCTGTTTGATAGCCATGTACTGGTCCATCATCCCGATTTTGGTCATCCTCACAACTCCGATGTTCAAACGCGTACGCGCTGGAGACAAATGAGAGCAGGGAGGGTTCATGAACAAATCGTTCAGTTCATGGACATTATCCCGATACTGGAATACTGAGCTTGGATAATGAGCAAAGGGTGGGGTAAAGTCTTCAACCCAACAACTCTGGTCGGGTGCGAGGCCCATGAGTGAAGACGCGCCAGCCGATGATTCTGAGATGCCTTCCGGTGCTGAAGATACTCCCGATTTCTGGGACCGCGTCAAGGTCTGGACCCGTCAGGAACACGATGGGCAATGGCTGAGTATCGGTGTCTTCGTGGCAGTGGCGCTGATCGGTGCAGCAATGATAACTCAGGCTCAGGTGATTCCGGGATACAAACTCAATCCACTGTTCGATGATTCAAATCTCGTCGACATCGCGTGGAATGAAGATGGAACCAGTGCTCTTGCGATAATCGATAGGGCTTCGGGCTATTCGATAATCAGACTGGACGGGCACAGTGAAACCCTCATCCTCAACAGTGCAGCCAATTCGATCGAAAGAGTAGACGAAGGATGGATAGTGGTTGGAGATGACGGCTGGGTAGCATCCTGTGATGACCCTTGCAATGCTCTGGCAACCAAGTCATTCACGGAATGGGAAGGAACAACTGGGCACTGGACCAACAACACCGATGGGCAAAGTATAGTCGATGTTCACAGTGCTGATGGAGACAGTGGAATCCTGCTGATCAGCAATCCAAACAACGAGGCTACTGTTCGCTATTTCGAGAATGATAAGATCACCGAACCCGCTGAGACCATGGAGATGGATGTGCGGCTTGATTCAATCACCTCACTACCTGATGGTGAAATGATAGCAGTTGGTAGTCTGGTGAGCAAATATCCTACTTGGTCAGAAGGTGACCAGAATCCCTCTTCACTTCCAACCAGAGGTGTCATCGTCGCCGTTGATGTCATCGTGAACGCAGTCCTGAATGACATTGGTAACGTGGTCAACAACTCCGCTGGAGGAAACGAAACGGTTGAAATCATGTCGTCCAGAACAACTGTCGAAATGGTCTTGGTGCACATTGGAGATAATGGAGAATACCATTC
Source organism: uncultured euryarchaeote (assembly GCA_937897005.1). Taxonomy (GTDB): domain Archaea; phylum Thermoplasmatota; class Poseidoniia; order Poseidoniales; family Poseidoniaceae; genus UBA226. The sequence continues at coordinate 2,468 of CALCOQ010000301.1, read as the reverse complement.
AGTGATGCCTGATTCCACTTCCAAAGGCATTGCGATAATCGCCGGGACAGGTGGTGCGATGCGCATTGCTGCTGACATGAGTGTAACCTCGGTAAAGGGAGTGCCCGGTTCAACTTCTGCTGTGGCTGACAACAATGGAGACATCTGGTTTGCTGGAGATTTGAATCTTGAGCGCCCGGTTCTAGGCCTGCTTGAAAGTGGAAGCAGCGATGGATTGACAGTGGAAGTCCCACAAGGTGCTGACTTCGATTCGGAACTTGCAGTGGTAGCAGGTGATGAAGTGCATTTCCATGGTTCTTCAGAAGGTGAGAGAGTGACCCTTGATCCCAATGTCAGGAATTCCATGCAGTCTCTATCAGTACTTGGAGACATCCTTTTCGTTGTCATCAGTCTGGTCATCCTCTCGATGATGGCTTGGAATCTCTATGATAACTGGCACCTTGGTGGATGGTGAATCTTCAATCATCTCGAGCCCGTAGGGCTCAAGCCTTCTTCCGCTCCGATTAAATAAGGGAGGGCGGTCGCCGCCAATCGGAGTTGTCAACATGGCACGCAAACCAGCGAAGATGTACCGCCGCGTCAAAGGCCCTGCCTTCACCCGTCGCAAGTACATGGGCGGTGTTCCAAACAACCGTATTTTGACATTTCATGTAGGAAACCGCGTCGCTGCAGAGACTGGAGGATTCAAGATGCACCTGGAACTACTGGCTGATGAAGCCTGTCAGATTCGCCATACTGCTCTTGAGGCTGCTCGTCAAATCTCCAACGCCACCATCAGGAATGTTGCTGGAGTGGATGGATATGCCCTCAGGATCCATACCTACCCTCATCAAGTCCTGCGAGAGAACAAACAGGCGACTGGTGCTGGTGCGGACCGTGTTTCTCAAGGAATGCGATGCGCCTTCGGTAAGAACGTAGGTACTGCAGCTCGTGTCAAGCGAGGACAACGTGTCATCTCACTGCACTTCAATCCCGAGGACTTCCTCGTTGCAAAGGATGCTCTACGCAAGGCCAAGATGAAGTTCCCGACACCGTGCACGACCAGATTGGTCAGCGGTGCTGAGCATGTCAAGGGCTTGGTCTGAACAAACGTTTCAGCCAAAGGCTCTTGTCAAGATACCCCAACGAGTCCACTGAAGTGCTGACATGGATGAACGCCTGCGATTACTGCACGAGTCCTTTACTGACGTCAAGGTCGTGTGGAAGGATGAATACCAATATTTCATCCATCCTCTGACCGATGGAGTGCCACGCGTGGACTCTGACTTGTTGAGAGCGGTTGCTGACCTGATCATCGAGAGAGTCGAATGGGATGAGATTGATGTCATCCTCGGAATTGAAGCCATGGGCCTGCCTCTGGTATCGACCATCAGTCTGATGACCAACAAACCGATGTTGGTCGCCCGGAAACGTGGATATGGTATCGAGGGAGAAACCGTGGTCTCGCAACAAACTGGATACAGCAAGGGTGAATTGTATCTCAATGATCTCTCATCCAAAGACCGGGTATTGGTCATAGATGATGTAATCTCCACAGGAGGGACGCTTGATGCCATCATTGATGGTGTATTGCGAACCGGGGCAACCCTGAATCAGGTGGTGATCGTCGTGGAAAAAGGAGATGCGATGAACGAGATATCTCTGAAGCATGGAGTCCCAATCTCCAGTCTGGTGAAGGTGGAGATGGATGGGCAGACGGTCAGGATCCAAGAGTAGATTTCATCAAGTCGGATATCGGGGGGAAAACACATGGATCTGGATAAGCATGATTTCGAAGTGGCAGATCTGGTTGAACGCTTGAAGGCTGATGATACCCGCTTGGTGGCTCTGCAGATTCCTGAGGGACTGAAGATACAAGCCCTTGAACTCATGGACAAGATAGAGGAAGGAAGCTCTGCTCAAGTGATTCTCGCTGCGGACCCTTGCTATGGCGCCTGTGACCTTGTTCATCACAAGATGAAGATGATGGGAGTGGAAATGGTGGCTCATATGGGCCATAGCCAGATGAACATCGATTCAGGAATGCCGACTCATTTCATTCCGGTGACCTACGAAGGGGAGCCTGAATTGGTTCCAGTACTACCGATATTGACACAACACCGAGAGGCTTCCAAACAGCGGCTGGCTTCTGAGACACCTGAGTCAGTGGATACAGACATGAGTGCTGAAGAGGCTCAGGTCAGATTCTTGGATGCTGTCGGTAGAGTATCTCCACTCACGGATAACAAGCTCGGACTGGTTGGTTCGATTCAGCATCTACACCTACTTCCTGCCTACAAAGAAAAACTTGAGGCTGCAGGTTTCGACGTGATAATCCCCACCGGTGGTGAAAGACTCTCCTTCCCCGGCCAGGTGCTTGGTTGCAATTATTCAGGTGACGATGATGGCATCGGACATTATCTGTTCCTTGGTTCCGGAGATTTCCATCCTATTGGTCTGGTACTGCATACTGGCAAACCCTTGGCCAT
>CALCOQ010000300.1 GCA_937897005.1 uncultured euryarchaeote | reverse complement strand
TGGGAATGGCTTGACTCACATCCAGCGGTGTTTGAACAGGGCCCGTTACGACACATCAAAGTCGAAGCTGGAATTCGCGTTCTTCTCGATGGCAAAGATGGTGAAGCAATCATCGAGAAGCCCTGATATCCGTCGCATTCATCAAGGTGTAGCGATGGCGTGAATCATTCATAGTACCGGAGGGGTCGAGATGAGAGTTGCAGTATTGAAGGTGGACAACTGTCAACCAAAGAAATGCATGGCTGAATGTCATGCATTCTGCCCTCCAGTGAGGAATGGTGTGGAGTGCATCATCCTCGACGAGAAGAGTGGTAAACCACACATCTCCGAGCCACTCTGTATCGGCTGTGGAATCTGTATCAACAAGTGCCCACACGATGCACTCATCATCACTCAATTACCAAGCGAATTAGAGGAGGACAAGATTCACCGCTACTCGATGAATGGGTTCAGACTGTTCCGACTTCCGACCCCTACCAAGAATCAGGTGGTGGGAATTCTAGGCCCCAATGGCATGGGTAAATCCACTGCGATCAACATCCTTTCTGGACAATTGATCCCTAATCTGGGAGATTGGGAAGCTGAAGATTGCTGGTGGGAAGATGTTCTGGAAAGTCTACCACGTGGCGAATTGCGAGATTATCTCAGTCTGTTGAGTGAGGATGGCGTCAAAGTTGCCGTCAAACCACAATATATCGATCACTTGCCAAAGGTGATTTCCGGGGCTGTTGGAGAACTGCTGTCTGGAGTTGATGAACTAGGGAAAATGGATGAAATGACTGAAAAGTTGGGTCTGAACCACCTATTGGATAGAGAGTTGACACAACTCTCGGGTGGAGAGTTGCAAAGAGTTGCAATATGTGCAACAGTACTTCGACAAGCAGATGTCTACTTCTTTGACGAACCATCTTCATATCTGGATATCCATGAGAGGATGAGGATGGTTAGACTGATTCAGGAGATCGCCGTCGAAAAGAGAGTCATCGTCATCGAGCACGACCTTGCTATTCTCGATGTTCTTTGCGACCTCGTCCATATCGTCTATGGTGAGAAAGGTGCATATGGGATATTCACCCCTGCGCGTTCCACAAGAACTGCAATCAATGTCTACCTCGATGGTTTCCTCCCTGAACAGAATGTGCGAGTAAGAGACAAACCCATCGTCTTCCAGAAACACACTGAGCGTTCGAGTGTGAAAGGCACCCCCATTCTGTCATGGGGAGGGGTGGAGAAGAAGCTGGGAGAATTCCAACTGCGAACTGGAGAAGGTAAGATCCATCGCTCTGAGGTCGTAGGCGTGGTTGGTGCCAACGGAACTGGAAAGACCACGATGGTCAAATTGATTGCTGGAGAAATGGAATACGATGAGGGTTGGGTGACCGCTGAAGCAAGAATCTCCTACAAGCCACAACACGTCACTGCAGAACATGACCTGAAGGTCAGAGAATGGTTGGATGCTGAACTCGGCACTGCATGGAGAAGTGGAGAATTCCAGGTCAATGTGGTTCGTGCTCTCGGAGTCCAACGCCTACTTGAGAAGCGAAGCAATACCCTGAGTGGTGGTGAACTACAAGCGGTGAGCATCGTCCTGTGTCTGGGACGGGATGCGGACCTCTATCTGCTCGACGAACCAAGTGCTCATCTGGATGCCAACGCTAGAATGGAGGCGGCCAAAGCGATTCGGAGATGTATGGAAGCGAATGAAAGATCTGCATTGGTGATAGACCACGATGTGTATTTCATCGATATCGTCAGCGACTCTTTATTGGTGTTTGAAGGCGAAGGTGGCAAACACGGAATGGCAGAAGGACCATTCGAGCTGAGGCAAGGGATGAATCGATTCCTGAAGGATGTCAACATCACTTTCCGCCGCGACCATGATTCAAAGAGACCTAGAATCAACAAGCCAGAGAGCAGAAAGGACAGAGAACAACAGAGCAGTGGAGACTACTACGCCTACAAAACCTGAATTCAGGCCTTGGGACGATGCGACTTCTTGGACCACGAGAACTTGCGGGTCTTGGCTGTT
>CALCOQ010000299.1 GCA_937897005.1 uncultured euryarchaeote | reverse complement strand
AGGAATGTGATTCAAATTCTGCAATTGGTCCAAGCGTACCTTCTGGCACAGGATGGTCGGGGTCATCATCAGGCCAACCATATGCTGAACCAACCGATAGTAGATTCAATTCCTCTGGAGGATGGTCGCCTTCCCAATCTCTACCATTGTCTGTGAATACATAACCCACATCAGGAACCCAAGTGCCATCAAAGGAATTTCGAACTCCAGAAGCAATTATCTCCACCTCACCACTCCAAGGGTCAATTCCTAACAACGCCGCATTCCTTTCATCCTCTTCGTCACAGATGTTACAGGTTGAACCAGCATGCCAGATCAATCCATCCTCGCCATCGGACATGACCGCATTGGTCTGATGATTGGATGTTGGAACTCCACTGACCAATGTCTGATGAGATGTTAGATTCCATTGCAGTGGTGTGGAATTGCGATCAATGTTCCAAGCATTGAGTTCACCCTTCTCTGAAATGAACAAGCGACTGGTTCCATTCCCAGAGTCACTCCACACCAGAACACCATGCGGTTCACTCAGATCAGAAAGAATCGCCTCCTGAGTTGTGAACTCCCCCTCTGCATTCATCTCCAATGCCAATAACCGTCCATCTCGGTCACATACCAGCAACCATGTCTCATTCATCCAGTGTAGACATGAAGGACTACCCAACCCATCTGCAACCTCAGTGATCTGATGTTCGGAGATCAACACCTCTGGTTCTGGTTCTATCAGGTATGGCCAGACTTGCCTGACTCCCATGAGCAATAACAGAACAACAAATAATGTGAGAGACCTTTTGATGATTTTTCTCCTCTTGCTCATCGAACCAGTGGTTGGCAATTCTGGTTCTGAGGATGGAAGAGACTGCGGCGACTCATCCATACAGTTGCATCCCCGTTCAGACTATCACATTGACGCAGAATGGAGCGACCGAAAAGAACGGGTATCTCGGGCCCCTTCGCGCAGAACAAGGGGGCCGGCCGATGGAGTATGACATCTTCTTCTCTATTTCGCAGACCCCTGATGCAGATGATTTCACACCGAGTGAACAAGAGATGCTTCGAAGCTATTTCGAGCAAGTCGTTCTTGCTGATGAACTCGGATTCGGAGTAGCCTGGTTGGCTCAAGCACACCTATCGACCATCACTCAGAAACTCACTTCGAAACCGGTGGTCCCCCATTGGAAGGGAGAAGTCGGGTTGTGCACAGATTTCCCGCAATTGGCCATTGAAACATTCCATCGAACCAATGACATCGATGTCGGTTCTGCGGTACTATCCCTTCTAGCCAGTGGTGGTCCAATCGCACAGGCAGAAAGAATCGCCAATACTGTTCAATTATTGGCTTTGAGTTCCAAGAACAGGAAACTACACGTTGGTTTCAGTGCTGGTCGTTTTGAATTCATGGCACGGCCATATGGAATCAAACCTCGAAACGAGATTGAAGAGAAGGCTTGGCCTGCACTGAGAGGACAGATATTCCTCGAGGCTTCTGAGATATTCCTACGATTACTGCGCGGTGATATCATCAGTTCCGAAGACATCCGCAGCACCACCTTGAAGCGCGACAACTTTCGTTCCGATGAGGACTGGGAAGCGGTCAGAAAGGCTGCAGGTGCAAACGATGTGGTGGAGATCGAACGTCGATATGAGTTTGAACCGTTGAGCATCGTTCCAAAGGATTGGCCAAAAGGACAACTGGAATTGATAGCGGGAACTCATGATGCAAGGGCTCAGGAATTCGTCAACTCTTTCCTTCCAGTGAAGACTTTCAATCTCTCGATAACCCAACCTGAAGTCATAGAAGCAACCCATGAGCGGATGCGAGAATGCTACCATGCTGACGGTGGTGAATGGCATAGGAGAGACATGCCACGCACGTCATTCGTTTTCCTGAATGCCGAAGAAGAACTGACTCCTGAACAACAATCGGCAGCCGCATCTCAAGAGGCAAAGCGAGCATTGGGCGCATATTGGGCTGCATTGGAAGGAACCATCGATCCATCGAAGGTCGAGAAGGCGGCTGATAATGCACTGATCGGCAACCCGCAGGAAATCGCTGAACAAATGCTTGAAAGGTTCCATCCTCATGACAGGATAATGACCTGGTTCGATTTCTTCAACCACGACTCATCCAGAGTTTGTCGAGACATGCGAGCCTTCATGGAACAGGTGGTTCCTTTGGTGGAGGGAGTACTTTGAGTCTCAAACACGATGAACATTCTGCTGTAGCTCCGGGGAGGCCCGGTTCTGGAATCTTCCCTGATTCGCCACTTGGAGAGAATATCGAAGGCATCCCCACCGGGCGAGATGTCGAATGGGAACCATTGGTGGACTACCGTAGAAATGGCGTCTCAGAGACCACGATACATGGGGCGGTGGCTTGGGCACATGGTGATGAGTTGATTCATTCATTTGGAGGAAATGTTCTCTGTTATGGCCGTTCGATGATGAAACCATTCATGCTCAAAACCTTCACTGAAGTGCTTGCTCCAGAGACCGACTGGGAACAGAAAGCGATTGCTGTTGCAAGCCACAATGGAGATACTGAACATGTAGCAGCAGCCCAGAGTCTTCTGTCTGAACCAGAATGGGGGCTTATGCTGACTCCATTGGACGTTCCGTTGATTCAATTTGGACGACAGGTTCGCCGTCCACGCCGCTGGTACCATACCTGTAGTGGTGAACACGCTGCCATTCTCAAGGGTTGCAGACTGAAAGGTTGGGAACGCGCAGGGTATACATTACCAGGGCACGAAGTTTTCACTGCGTACCTACAGACCCTCCGCGAATTCCTCGGTTCTGAATGGGAGCCAAAACGAATCGCAAAGGATGGTTGTGGATTGCCCACCGTTTCAAACACGGTGAACGAATTGGCACGAATCTATGCTGGGCTGGTACGTCAGAAGAATGAGGACTGGATCTGGGAATCAATGATTCGCCATCCTGACCTGATCGGTGGTTTCAACCGTCTTGATTCAACCATCATCAAAGCAGGAGAAGGACGAGTGATAGCCAAGGAAGGCGCTGATGGACTCTTGGGGATGGCCATCGAACATCCTGATTACCCCGAAGGATTGGGAATAGTTGTGAAGATTGCACATGGTTGGAATTCACAAGCAACATGGTATATCGCCAGAGCGATACTAGGAGTTCTAGGTATTGAATTACGCAATCCATATCCTCTGCATCGACAAAAGGCATTCATCGTATCAGGCGTTGTTCCACCTGGGTCATTGGCTCTCCTCAAGACTATCCCCACTTGGGATGAATGGGACCCAGACAGCGACCGTTGGCACTATGATATCGACACCAGAGGTGGTTCACTCTGATCGAGATTGGAAATCTCATCGACGGAAGTTTTCACTTTCCTCCGGAAACAATAGAGAATCTGAATCCCGCAACCTCCGAAGTGATTTCCACCATTCCTCGTTCCTCGAAAGAAGATGTCCAATCTGCCGTCGAAGCGGCACAAAGAGCATTCCCTGAATGGGCTGTTTCATCCTATGATGAAAGAGCGAAATGGCTTGATAGAATAGCAGATGCACTCGAAGAAAAAAGCGAGGAAATCGCTCGTTTGGAATCAATGGATACTGGAAAACCGATTTCCTTAGCGAGAGAGGTTGATGCCGCACGCAGTGTGTCCAATTTCAGGTTCTTCGCCGAGCAGGTCAGAAATCTGCAACTACAGAGATTCGAGATGGAAGATGCTTCAAATCATGTTCTGATGAATCCGGTAGGAATCGCTGGCTTGATCACACCTTGGAATCTTCCACTATACCTGCTGTCGTGGAAGATAGCACCTGCAATAGCCATGGGGAACACGGTTGTTGCCAAACCCAGTGAATTGACTCCGATGACTGCAGACCTTTTGGCAAAGACTCTGGTCGAAGTGGGCCTACCACAAGGTGTCGTGAATATCATCCATGGATATGGGGTAGAAGCCGGTCAAGCCATCGTCGAACACCCGCAGGTCAGGCTGGTCTCTT
>CALCOQ010000298.1 GCA_937897005.1 uncultured euryarchaeote | reverse complement strand
GTCATCTCAGGAATTTGTTGGTGCAATGGCATGGTCATCTGCTGTGGAGCAGGCAGGCGTACATGTCCATCAAGGGATGATTCAAATCTCCAATCAACTCCAAGCAATTCCAGTTTCGGCATCTCTTCCTCGAGTGGGCTGTAGAAGAAATTGAGATTGAAGACAGGGCCGATGACATATCTCTCGATTCTCGCTCCTGCCAGACTCTCCTCATCGATGACACCTCGCTTGAGTAATTCCTGTGATTTCTGTTGATATTCTTCAAATGATGCGCAAGTGAAGAATCCGCGCTCCAGTATCTTCTCAGCATGATGGAGTTTGACGATGGCAAGACAATCTATGTCCTCGGGGCCATCAATCGCCTCCGGATATGGCAGACCAGCCTTGTCAAGTATCCAATAGTAGTCCTGTTCCTCTGTCCGCTCCTCCATGCGTAACATATTCCTACTGCCAAACATAGGCACCATGAAATCATTCTCAATGGCATCTATTCCACAGTAAGAAGTGAAGGACCGATTTGGGATATAGATCATATTCCTGTCCCTCATTCCCATTTGAAACTCTGGAGCCAGAACATCATCGAACTTATCCAGAACCACGGCCTTGTCAACCATCCCTCGACGTACCCTTCCAGATGATGTTCTCTGGGCTCTGAAATACTCAGAATAGGTCTTCTCACGGCCCTTCTGACAATAGGCCACCGTAGGAAATCCTTCCTCTATGGCTCCGTCGCAGATGTCGAGGGCAGAATGGCTTGCAGTCATGCCTATTCTCAACTTCATGCGGTCATAATCTTCGATGATGGAAGCGATTTCATCTCGGACGATCAAACAACCACTCCCAATCAGTCAAAACGCTGTAGTTCCAACAACTGTTCTGTTGACAGAGTTTCACCACTCATCAACTTCGACATCAGATCCTGTACTCCTTCTCTGGATGATTTTGATGGTGCTGTTCCACTTTCAATCCCTCTGATGGCTCGCAGAATATTCTGGGTGCTGTGCAAACAACGAATGGAGACGATATAGTGGTGATGTGCCTGATCGGCCTCCTTCTTGGAACGTCGTAGTCGGCGATGCGCCTCCTCTGCAACCTCTCTCTTACGACTGACCTCATCATTCCATTCAATCATCAGATCATGGGCCTGTTGTGCTTCTTCGGCGGAATGAGTGACTTGTAGATGTGATGCTTCCTGAGATTCCATAGCGATGCGTAATTCTTCACGCACCTGCTTGAGTTCCACATTTCCATCTTCAGATTTCTTCATATCTTTGAGCTTCTTCTTGATTTCCTTCATACGAGTGAAGAATTTTGTTTCATTTTTGCCTTGATGTTTACCCATCATGTGTTCTTCCTCAAGCCTATTTTGCTCTCTCTGCAAGCTGTGAATTGTCTCCTTCTTCTCACCACGGCCACGTCCTCGGCCACCTTGGCCCTCATACTTGGGTGGGCCCTCATCGCCGCGTAGCAATGCCAACTTGGCCTTGGCTGCGCGTACAAGATCTCCACAATCACT
>CALCOQ010000297.1 GCA_937897005.1 uncultured euryarchaeote | reverse complement strand
TCTGCTCCGCAGAGGAATTGATGAAACCACAGCCATGCATCTAGCCGATGCAGGATTGAAGATTGGTGACCTGAAGAAGATCGATAAACAGAAACTGGTCGATAACTATGCCCTCAAGCCAGATATCGCTGATGGTGTCATTTCAATCATCAAAGCCGGCCCTCAGACCCATGGTAAGGAACGATATCTCTCTAAGGTCCTGGCTCCGGAGCGAAAGAAGAAGAGCAAGATCGAAGAGCAGAAGTTCCGCCGTGAACAGAAAGACATTCTGGCTGAGTTGGCTGAACAGAAAGACCGATTGAAGATGGCGAAGGTCGAAGCATTCAGGGCACAGAAGTTGGTCATGAATCGACTTGGCAAGACGGTTGAGTTGATTGTCAAGTTAGAGAACAACATGCATGATGAATCGAAAGATGACCAGAAGGTGAAGATACGCGACCAGCTTGAAACTCGTGGATTGGAAGCCGCTCGTGACCATGAGATGCTTGAACTCGAAGGTACTCCGCAGGATATCGTTGATTTCCGACGTGTCGTGGTCCCATCACTGGTTCTCCATTCCTGTCCCAAATGCAACGAAGAAATGGACCCTCGGTCGAGCCGAAATGTCGAAGACTCTGGCAGTTGGTCTTTCATCTGCTGGGAGTGTGATACTGCATTCACATCACCACTTTGCGATGTTGTTGATGCTCGTCTAGAGAATGGCTCAACCATCGTCATCGATGAAGAGAAAGCACCAAGAGAAGCAGTTCCAGCAAAACCTGCTAGCAAGGATTTCACCACTGTCAGTGAATTGATCATCAAAGATATGGAGAAGACTGGAGCCACTGCTGACCAGATGGCGGCAGCAACAGAGGCCAGCAGCCTCTCCGGTGGCCTGATGTCAATCAATGACTGGATTGACCAGACCCTTGCTGCTAAAGGGTACATACAAGCACAAGAAGACAGAGAGGATTTCATTCTCAGAACCGGTGCAGGAGCAACTAAATTCAACAAGTGGATGAAGAAAGCCGGCCTATATTTCAACAAGCAGACCGGACGTTGGACACGATACGAAGATAGATGAGGGTTTCAAGTGCCATTCGTGGTTCGATTCTTCAAAGGAAGTCTATTGTTAGGAAGCGCCCATGTTGACATGAAATCAACTCTGGTTGAATTGGCAGAAGAAGCAGGTGTGGAAATCCCCACAAGTTGCACATCAGGAACATGTGGAACCTGCATGGTGAAACTATTGGAAGGAGAAGTACCCTTGGATGATCCACTACCACCGGGTCTGGACGAATATCTGGTAAAACAATGTGCTCGCTTATCCTGTATCGGAATCCCTGTTGGAGAGACATCTGTAGACTTGACTCCGCCACTGTGAAGTCTACAAGCCCTCTCCAGTGCTTATGGGCGTCGCTGACTGGGGGACCACAGAATGGGGTCTTTTCGCCTTCAATCTGGTTGCGGTCGCGCTCATCGTCTGGGCAATCCGCAAGAAGATCATCTCAAAACTGACTGAAGTGGAAGAACGCCATAATCGTAGTACTGAAAGGCGGAAATCGAATTAGAGAGAAATCTCTGATAATCGAAGCATTTGAATGAATGATGGCAACGGCCGGCCATGGCTGAATTGCGATTCCATACCCGGGAGTCCGGACGTATGGCCAGTGACCAGACCACGTTGGAGAACGTGACTGAACTGGCCAAGGAATCGAAATGTGCATGGCTGGATATCCTGAAACCGGATGAAGAGGTTCGCCAATTCCTTCTCGATCTTGGAATTGATGAATTAGCGGTTGAGGATTGTTTCGGTGATGCCGCAAACACGGTTCAAGGATTTGATAACCACAACTTGATCGTGGTGAAGGCAAGAGATGCTGACAATAGATTGGATACTGAACCCATAGTGATTCTCGAGATCGAAAACTTGCTGATCACCGTTCGACATACCAAGATACCAGCAGTGAGTTCCTTCGCAGCCAGATTTAAAAGAGCGGATGAAGGGGAATTGGAACTAGGAACCGATTATCTGCTTTACGAGATACTCGATGCCATCGCTGACGATTGGGTTCCTATTCTCAACGAATATTCGGATGAACTCGACGAATTGGAATACAGGGTCTTCGACCCTTCAAAGAAATACGACAATCTGCTTGAAAGTCTGCACGAACTGAAGAAACACTTGCGTGAAGCCTCGAAATCGATTGAATCATTGCAGTCGGCACTGCTCAAGATGCTGAAACCAGGAGAACGCATGGTATCCAAGCAGGCGATGAGGCTGTTCGTTGACCTGCAACAGATGACAACCACTCTGGTGAAACGGGCGAGCAACTACTCTGCGGGAGCAACCAGCACCCGCGACACCTATCTCTCTCACGTGAATCTGAAATTGGCTGAATCAAATGCACAATTGACCGAGGTGATGACCACATTGACCATCATCGGTGCAATCATGCTTCCACTCACATTGATCGCTGGTATCTTCGGGATGAATGTTGAAGCGTTTGAAGCCGGAAAGGGATTTCTCGACCTCTGGCAGATCATTGGCCTGATGGGGGCCTTCTGTCTAATCATGTTAATCTATTTCTGGCGTCGTGGATGGCTTGCCAGACTGAGAAATCGCTGATCAGTGATATTTGCGCGGACCCATCAACAATACGTTGAGGAACAGCAGACCCGCTCCTCCTACGGCCATCCAGAAACCTGTACTGGGTTCCATTTCCAGCCACATCGTCCTGCCATCCCCTTCCAAAGGATCAACTTCTGGATAACTCTGTTCAAAAGGATAGGTCAGGTACCACCAAAGAAGGATTGAGATGGCCATTAATACCACCAAGAAATTTGTAGCCCGTATCGCCTTTCTTCCTCCGACATAGCCCATGAAACTGGCACCAAAAGAAAGCATCAATGCCCCCCAGATTCCATATCCTGCCTTCTGACCCCCACTGGCCACATCTTCACAGGAACCATTGCCAAGATCAAAGCGCGCGCTCTCCCAATCTTCGGTGGTTGTCACTTCCACCTGCATGCTGGGATGGCCACAGGCCCGTGCACTGCGAATGATGGTCTCACTGTCACCATTCTCCCAGTTCTGCGTGGTCGTCCATTGCCATGGGTCCTGTGCAACCCCGAAATGACCCTCTCCCTTGTCTGCACTGTCTGCATTGGGAAACACATCTGTATCCTCAACCCATGAGAAATTCAACTGGCAAATTACCAGTAACATGATTCCACCGGTGAAGCAGATTCGCCGAATCAAGCGCTTGACCATGCAGCGGCGTATCAGAAGATGACCTTGACCTGTTCGCTTCAGCGACAACATTGAACGCCCACTCGTGGAGTCGGGGGCATGGTTTGGCTACAACTGGTAGGAAAAGGTGTTCTCAGCGGAGCGATAGTGGTAGGAGCGAGTGAACTGGCGAAGAAAACGACCTTACTGGGCGCATTGGTCATCTCGATACCAGTCACCAGCATCATGGCGATGATATGGTTGTACAAGGATACTGGAGATACTGAGAAGATCGCTGCATTCTCAGAATCAGTCCTTTGGTTGGTATTGCCTTCGTTGGTTCTGTTCATCATCCTGCCCATCCTGTTGAGGCGCGGCTGGGAGTTCACTCCAGCGCTTACCGTGGGTATCGTCAGCACCATCTTGGCCTACGGAATCGGGATTTGGGTGGCCTCATCCTTCGCAACCACAGCATAACGCGGGGTTGATGAACCCCTGACACCGGTCCATGGCCGATGAGCGAAAC
>CALCOQ010000296.1 GCA_937897005.1 uncultured euryarchaeote | reverse complement strand
TGACTTCGCCCCTTTGTGTGAGGTATGTTCGAGCATGGAGGTGCTTGGACATCTGGATGTATCTGAACAAGGAGTACGCCAATTGGTCAAGGTCACTTTTCTTCCAGATAAGGGGATTGAAGATCTCTCTCAGGTGAGTTTTCTGTCTGTAGAGGGGCCATTACCACCTGCTGAAGAACCTGAGAAAGGTGGTGAAGGATATATCGTGTTGACCAATCATCATTCATTATCGACTGGAGCCATCATGATGGATGACATCACCGTCTTGCCTCCATATCGATTGGGGAAGAATGGCATGGTGATCAATGTCAGAGGTCTACCTTCAGGAGTTTCGACATTCGTGAAATTGGCGCGTGAGGTTCTACCACCTGATACCATTGCAGTCACCTCAAATGATGAAGAATATGGATTGGCTAACATCTTGACCGAAAAACAGAGAGAGGCATTGCGTGCTGCCGTATCATCTGGTTGGTTTGATATTCCTCGTCAGGTCAGTCTCAGAGAATTATCTGATATGACTGGAATCACCAAGAGTACACTGGGTGAGCATCTTGAGAAAGCGACTTCCATCACAATGAAATGGTTGGTTGGAAGCGAACAGGTCTGAACCACAGGTATTGAAATGTCGACCCCTGAGGGGTTGCATGGCTAGGTCATCGTTGCATGCTGAGAGGCTGGCGCGATTGATGCCCGATGGCAAGGCAGTATGGATACCGATTGATCATGGCGTTTCATCTTGGCCGGTGGCTGGACTGGCGGATGTTGAGACACTTTTCAATGAACTCAAGGCTGGTGGGGCTGATGCATTCATCGCTCATAAAGGGGTGGTGAGTAGATATTCCGATTCCTCTCTTCCAATGTTGATGCACATATCTGCTTCGACGATTCATGGAGGCGAGAATTCCTCAAACAAAGTATTGGTAGGTTCTCCTGAAGAAGCATTGGAAAGAGGCGCTTCAGGAGTCAGTGTCCAGGTCAATCTCGGCGACCTCAACGAGCATCTGATGCTCGAGAGATTGGGAATGGTATCTGAGCAGTGTCATCATCTTGACATCCCATTGTTGGGCATGATATATCCGCGCGGACCATTTCTCAAGACGGAAAGTGACAGCACGATGGCGGTTGCCCATGCAGTTCGTCTGGGTTGGGAATTGGGTTGTGATGCCATCAAGACCTCTTGGCCTGGAAGCAAGGAAGCATTCGCTGAAGTTGTCAGGGCAGCGCCAGTTCCAGTACTGATCGCTGGAGGTGAATCTGGTGGAGATTTCACTGAGGTACTTCGAATCGTTGCTGATGCCATGGAAGTGGGTGGCGCTGGAGTATGTATGGGCAGGCAGATTTTTACAGATGAGAATCCAAGAAACTGTGTTCTTGCATTGCGAGGATTGATACATGGCGGGCTGAGTTTTGAAGAGGCTTGCGAGGTGTTGTGATGGAAGTTTGGTTGGATCGTCGAAACAGTTCAACCCAGAATATGGATGAGGGTGGCTTCGACCGGGTTCTCAATATGGATCCGGATGATGGTATCGTCGTGCAGGTGAAGGATGATTCAGGGCAGCAACGTGCACGTTCAGCCATCGGCTCAGTGGACTGGGTGGTTGTGGAATTGGATGATTGGAAGATGATACCATTAGAGAATCTGGTTTCCGCAGCTCAAGGCAGCCCAACGAGAATTGCAGCACTCATCGATGAATCTTCACAGATTCAAGGCGCAGCATTTGCTTTGCAGATTGGTGTAGATGCCTTGTTGGTTCCAGAGAAAGAGGAAGTGGTTGAAGCGGCATTCATCGCCAAAGCACAGCGCTTGGAGAGGATTTCAGAAGAGCAGTTTCCTGAGCATTCTGGGGTTGCTGAACTTGGTTCAGTCAGGGTCATTGCAGTACAGAATGTTGGTGTAGGTGACAGAGTCTGCATCGATCTGACCTCTCTTCTTGCGAAAGGTGAAGGGTTGATGGTGGGTTCCAGTTCATCCTCGATGATTCTGGTTCACGGTGAGACGATCGACAGCGAGTTCGTTCCTGTCAGGCCTTTCAGAGTGAATGCAGGTACTGTTCATGCCTATACATTGCTGAATGATGGAAGTACTGCATATCTTTCTGAACTTGAGGCTGGAGATTCAGTCATGGTATTCTCCAAAGATGGCGACACCAGAGAGGCGAGTATTGGCAGATTGAAGATCGAGAGAAGGCCAATGATTTTATTGAAGTGGATAGATGAAAATGATAATGAAGCACAGGCTACCTTCCAGCAAGCAGAGACGGTCAGGTTGGTTGCTCACGAGGGTGATGCAATTGCCATTACCAACATCAAAAAAGGTGACGTACTGATATCAAGAAGTGATTCAGGGGCACGACATATAGGGCAGAAGGTCGACGCGAATATCGAAGAGAGGTGACTGCATGGCAAGATTAGGGAAGGGTCAGGCGAATGGAGCCTGTAGCCTGTTACATGCTGCGGGGGTTGGCTATGGAGCCAGTCTTGCTCTGGACCTCCCGGTCGTGGTAACTCTACTCGACAAACCATCCAGACGTGAACTCGATGACCCTGATGGCCTGTTGGAGGCAACCGTCGAGGCATGGAAAGAAGCCGGGCATGAATTACCCGGAACGGAGTTACATTGGAGTGTAACCAGCAAAGTTCCGCCTCGACAAGGTCTCAAATCTTCTGCCGCAGTATCTGTTGCTGCAATCAGAGCTTTGGCGGATGCAATGGATCTCGAGCTCAGCAATGCAGAAGTCGTGGATATTTCGTCCAAGGCACAATCATCCTCAGGAGTCTCATTGACCGGAAGTGTAGATGATGCTTGGGCAGCGGTTGAAGGAGGCTGGAAACTCATCGATCCGAATCTCCCTGCTGCTGAGGGGGTTCTCTTGGAAGGAGATGGTCCGAACTCCGACGATTGGAATGTATTGTTGGTCCTTAGAGGCGAGCGGTTGGAATCACCGGAGTTAGAAACATTCGCTTGGCATCAACAGGGCTTCCAGAAGGCATTGGCGGCACTTGAGGAAGGGAATGAACTCGTCGCTTTGACTTGGAACGGTCGTTCAATGGCCTCGGTGCTCAATGATATGATGGGACGTAGGCTGACCAATGATGCATTTGTCAATGGAGCCAGAGCTGCAGGAATCAGTGGTACGGGTTCAGCCATCGTGATATTCTCAGCTTCGGTTTCTACCCCAACGTTGGATAGATTACTCATGTGGTACTCCACTAGACAGGATGATTTGGAGGTCATCCAGACCAAGGTTCTCAATCCTCAACTCGTCAATGTCAATGAAGTGGAGTGAGAGAAGGCTTGAATCCCCAAGTGCCCACCCGGACATGAGGCCTCATGTCGATGCGCATCGGTGATAGATTGCGTACGACATTGTTTGGTGAAAGTCATGGCCCTGCAGTTGGTGCCCTTGTTGAGGGAATTCCCGCGGGCACCCCTATCGACGAGGAATATCTGTCTGCCGAATTGGAGAGAAGGCGGCCAGGAAGCGGCATTGCTTCGTTGCGCAAAGAATCCGACCAATGTGAGATTCTTTCTGGTGTGTATGAAGGAAAGGCGACAGGTTCGCCACTCCTGCTCTTGATTCGCAATGATGACGCCCGCTCAAGTGATTATTCATTTCTTCCAGATATGCCACGTCCAGGGCATGCTGACCTTCCAGCCATGGTCAATAGTGAGGGAGCGGCAGATCCGCGTGGAGGTGGAGTGAACAGTGCCCGCTTGACCGCAGGCCTCGTTGCTGCAGCAAGTCTGTGCTCACCACTATTGATTGAACATGGAATTTCTGTACGCGCCCATGTCTCTGCCATCGGGGATATCAGATGCGGCACTCTCCCACTCGCGCTTCCAGACGATGAAGCCTGTCAGCGGGTAAGATGTTCAGATCCAGATATTGCTCAGGAAATGCTTGCTCATGTACTCGAGATAAGGAAACAGGGCGATTCGGTTGGTTCCAGAGTAAGCATCGTCATCGAAGGTCTGCCACTGGGTTTCGGGGCTCCATGGTTCGAGGGTCTTGAACCATTGTTGGCTCACTCATTGATGTCGGTACCTGGAGCAAGAGCCATCGAGTTTGGAGAAGGAACCGATGTCTGTCAAAGCAGAGGTAGCCAGCATAACTCGCCGTGGTACATGGGCGAGGAAGGGCCGATGACAGATGGTGATGGATCCTTGGGAGGGATGGCAACAGGTGCCCCATTGAGGATGGCTTTGACTTTGAAACCACCCAGCAGTATTTCGTTGCCACAGCAGACTCTTGATCTAGCCAGTGGAGAGCAGAAGTCATTGCTGGTCGGAGGAAGGCATGATCCTGTGTTGGGGCCCAGAGCGGTGCCGGTCGCAGAAGCAATGTGCCGTCTTGTCATCGCTGATATGATACAAGGAGGAGGTGGACAGGATGGATGATTGGGTGATTCACAAATTCGGAGGCTCTTGTCTCAGGACTCCAGGAGATCTTGACCAGATCCATCGTCGCCTCTTGACCAGTGAAGGTCGTCCTCTCATCGTGGTCTCAGCCTTATGGGGAGTGACAGACCGTTTGCTGCGGGCGATTGGTGAACCATGGCAATGGAGCAGTCTGGTAAACGATTTACGTAGACAACACCTGCGATTCACTCCAGAATTGGAAAGCGGAAAGCATGGTCCTAGATTCATGAATATACTTGAGGAATTGGCTGTAGAACTCCTGCGACTATGTCAAGATCCTGAAGATGAGGTCTGCAAGGCCTCAATCCTTGCCAGTGGTGAGAGATTGGCCAGTATAATGTTGATTGAAGCGTTTCAACGAAGAGGGTTGGAGTGTTCAGCGGTGGATTCCGATGTTCTCGGGATGATGATCAGTGAGAATGGTTCTGCTATCGATATCGAATCGAGTGCAGAATGTATTGATCTTTCAATGTTCAAAGAACGTGTTGCAGTTGTCAGTGGATGGTTCGGAAAAGATGTGAATGGTGATATCAGAGTGCTTGATAGAGGTGGCAGTGACCTGTCGGCAGCAGCTTTGGCGCAGATACTTGAAGCAACACGAGTCATACTGTGGAAGGATGTCCCTGGCGTACTCTCTGTAAGTCCCCAGTGGGGAATTGAATCTCAAACCATACCGTATCTTGGAGTGGAAGAGGCTCTGGCCCTCGCGAGAGCAGGGGGTGTGGTATTGCACGCTGCTTGCATCGAAACCCTACGTGGAACTGGAATACCATGTGAGATTCGAGCGCTGCATAAAGATGGTCCCTATACCACCATAGGTCCAGACATGGAGACAGATGGAATGACGATCACTGCAATATCTTGTACCCCCGGAATCATTCACCATTCTATTCACACCATCGGCGATAGAACTGGTGCAGTTCTCAATCAGGTCATGGAATTGTTGAAGAATGAAGCGGTCAAGATCTGGTTCTTGAAGGTGGGTGAAGGACATATCTCGCTCTTCGTACCAAGCTCATTGACACATTCTCTGATGCACACCCTTGATGGTTTCGAGGTTGCTTGGCAGAAGAGCGACCCCGCATCATTGTTTTCGTTGATAGGCAGCAATATTGAACATGACCACCCTACAGCGATCGCTACCATGAGCGAGAATCACGCCTTGCATTTCTTAAGCGATGAAACAGATCCAGGTTCGTTGATCCAGACCTTGGTCAAGGAGTTTCAACTAACGACCTGAACAGCGATTCATACATATCAAGACACCTGATTCAATCAAAATGGAGATGGAACTGTGTGCAACCTCACCAGATTCAGTGCGACTCCGTTGCTTCTGTTGTGCCTCACCATCTTCAGTCCAACGGTAGCAGCTGCAGGCTCCTCAGTGGAACAGGAATCCACTTTCATGTTATTATTGCCCGTCATTATCGCCGGCATTGTCACTCCATTGATATGGAAACTTCTTCTCCCAAATTCTCTTTCCTCTCTACAGGTCGCTTTTGAGGTCGATGATGGCTTGTATGAGGTTCATCGGTTGACCAAGAATCGTAGTGATGCAAAGCAATTGCTCAAACTGCCGCGGGTTGGCAGAGGGGTCAGCGCTTACCTGATGGCCATGGCAGGGATCCTGATCCTCATCGCAGAATTGATCATCTTACCAGGGACCTTCCATAAGTTATCGGTCATTCTGATGTTCATCATGATCGTGATACCGATTATCTATTCTCCATTGGAGACATTGGCTGCCCAATTGCCCGGTGGCTCTGATTTTCAGCAGAAAGGAGGTAATTGGTTGATTCGATTCATCAAAAGATTCTCACAACTGATTCTCCTTTTGGTCATCAGTGTCGGTCTTCTATTCTATGGTTGGAATGTATACCCTGAGGAGCGTGCATACTGGATCGTTTACGCATCACTTCTCTTCATGTCTCCGACCATTCTGGCCTATGGGCGTATTCTCGGGGCTTCATGGAACATGTTGTTGATCAACAAATGGCGTTCATACCATGGTGAGCAGACCCCCGTCAATCCTGAGAAGCCTGGATTCATGGCTCGTTCAAGTTCATTGATCCTGGTGGTGTTCTTGGCAACCATGCCTGTCGCAGCAGTGAACGGCATCCTCACGGTGATGTACGTACTTCTTGGTGACGCCCCGCAAACCACTCAGGATAACATTCTCAACTATGGTGGTCTGCTCGGCTGGGGAATAATCGAGGCTGTGAACATGCAGGAACTCATCGAGCAGTTCCAATGGCTCAAGGGGGTACCGGTGATATTGGCGGCTTTTCTTTCATTGAACATCGCCATCGTTGGTCTGGCCTTCATCTTCGAATTGATTCGTAACCTGTTCATAGGTGGTCAGACCTTCTCTGGTTTCGGTGGAGTGGTATTGGCTACTCCTCATGAGATCAGGGCTGAGAAAGAGGCTCAATCTCGTCTCTTGTACTTTTCATTCGCTGGATTCAGTGGTTATACCGTATTGTTGTTGGTATTGGTTTGTTACAAGGAATTTTCTTCTCTGATGCCCTATGCTTCATCTTTGGAAGCAAATGGTTTCACTGAACCGGTGATTATTTTGGCAACTTGGTCTTTCATCGCTGTTGGTCAAGCGGTATTCTTGATCATCTGGCTGTTGAGCCTGCCTAGGTTGAAAATCCTTCGAGAGATGAAATTCGACCTCTCCCCAGAAGAGCGTAGAGAGGAATTGGTTGAAGGAAAAACGGTCAAATGGATGTCCGATATGGTGAATGAAGCCGCAGTGAAGGAAGATGTCAATGGATTGAGATTGTTCCAACAAGCGAAGTTGGGTGGAGACGAAGCGGTGATCAGGATGGAGAAGACCAGAGCACGGATGATCGAGCGGGCGATACGTGGATTATGGCCTCAAGCGACTGTTGAAGCGCGTTCATTACTGGCACAACAAGGTGGTTCAGGAATAGAAGCACGGCTCATTCTTGCCTCTTCATATCTTGCAACTCGTCGACTCGATGCCGCCAAGCAGGTCCTGTACTCGATACCGAAGGAAGAGGTCGATGATGAGGTCGAGTTGTTGATGATTCTGACAGAATTCCTTGATCCTTGGAGAGGAAATGTTGGTAAGAAACAGCGATTGAAACACACAGGTCATCCATCGATGAAACATCTACAGATGATGATGGAATGCTTGGCAGAATGGGAAGCCTGGGATGAAGGTGTGGAGATTGGGGAGGAAATGATGGAACTACGTTCTCGTTTATCCTCCATCGCAATGCTACGGATGCAACGGCGGGGAATGGAAGCTCTTGAACTGGCAGTTTCTGTCGTCAAGGACAATCCAACACATGTTCTGACTCGAATCTCACTGGCCTTGTGTCTATTGGATGGGATGGCCATGCCCGAAGACAGGTTCAGTGCTCTTGAGATATACAGTGGTCTTGTGAGAGATGCTGCGGCTGACCCACGTGTGCATGCTCTGGGAGCAATAATTGGAGATGAGGTTTCAACAGAAGAGATTGAACCGGCTCTGACTCAAACTGAGATGGAATCACAGCGATCATGGATCGATGAAGCGCCGGTGAATCCGATTGCTGCCATGTTCTCTACAGATGGTGCAGATGAAGTTTTGTCAGGCAATGTGTTGGTGATGGGACATCAGGCAATAGACAGAGGATTGCAACCCAGCCTGCGAAACACTGGAAAGGAGAATCTGTTTCATTACTTCATCCTGATGCCCCTTTGGCTGGTGTTGGGTTTCAGCATCTTTTTCTTTGAGAGTTCAACCACTGGGTTTCTAGCTACATTGGTCCTTGTCCTTGGACACGTTTTCCTTCTTCGCGTGCATAACAGTCAGCAGAAGAACATCAGTCACAGGAATCAATCGGCAATGATCTCCATGGCCAAACGGATGCAACGTAACAAGGTGGATTTCGATCCGACCCAACTCCCAGTGGGAACCCATCTGCTTCTTTGCGGGCTATTGGTATCAGTGAGAGGGGTCAACTATGACATCGGTATGCCAGGATGGCTGGTCGAACGAGTTCCTGCGAGTCGCCAAAAAGATTTCTTGGGACGCATTGAACATCGACGCAAGATACTTCGAACTACGAAACCTGCCAGAAACAAGACCCTGACCGAAGCGTGGTGGAAATCCACTGAGCGCAAGGCGAGCTCAAAGGGCACACTCGCCCGTCTGCTCGGCGAAGATGTCTCTCTCATGGTTTGTGGACCAGATATGCAACCGACAAAGGAACGACGGTCTGTCAGACGTAAGGGCTCTCGACGTTCTGGAGCAAAGGGAGATTCAGACAACAGTGGAAAACGGAGAAAAGTAGTCAGACGTAAGAAGAAATGATTCATCATTTCAAAACAGGTAGAGGACGGCTGAGTTCAAGTTCACAGAGGGCTCACGCAATCGAATGGCACCGGCCAGATGGTCGCAGTCTCAGCATTCAAGACTTCCACGAACTCACCATCATCGGTGAAGCCTTGGACGGTTCCAGTGAAATTTTGACCGATATAGGCGACAACAACCTCGTCATCCAAAGAGATTCCAACACTGTCTGCCTTGCCTTTTACACTCTGTAGATGTAATTTGGTCGCTTCGGCTTCATCAGCCCATTCAGCAGCCAGTTCATCGATCATTTTGATCAATCTCGGATTCACTCCTCTTGCGCGCATCTTCTCAGGAATTTCATCGAGCAGGCGTAGACGAAGACGAGCAGCTTCACGAACCTTTCCATCCTTGTGTTCCAACAATTCCTCAAGAGGTTCAGAGGTGTATATCGAAGAGATGGATTCCACGGTGTCCATGGCTATTGAGAGGAATTTCTTTCGCTTGTGAGCAGCATCGACCACCTCTTGGTCACTATATTCAAAAGCTTGTGCTGGTAATTCATCGATGCTTCTACTGTTCTTGATCAGATGGAGCAGTTTGCGTTTATGTTTCCGCTGCAATATTCCATGTTGACGATTAGCAAGATTTCTGACTTCATCATCATCGTGTTCAAGTGCCTCTACAATGATTTCTTCAGCATCGGTGGCTGAATCGATGATGTGCAGCAATTCTTCAATACGATTCAATTCAGCGTAACGTTTCTCGGCGTAGCCACGTAATTCATCATCTTCGTGCTTGAGCATTCGTCCAGGAAACTCATTCAGCCTTTTTATCGCATCAAGTTCGGCGAATTCACTCTGTTTCTTCCGTGTCTGCTTTCGCTGCTTCAACTTCTCCTGAGCCTTGGCACGTCCTGAGTCAATGAGTCTTTCTCGAAGTTCCTGTGCTGAACCGCTGACAACATGATCATGGTGGTTGATGAGTTCTTCTGGAATCTTGGACACCTGATCGATATTAATCAGTAACTGTTTGACTTCAGTACGGTACTCGAACATCTCTGTCATGTACTGTACAGACTGGATTATCTCTGGGTCATCTATCTCATATGCGAGAACAGGAATGTCTTCAATAGTCAATGCAGCGGCTATTTGACTTGGCAGAAGTAGCCAGTTCATGGTCAGAATCAATTCTTCATCAAGTTCAAGTTG
>CALCOQ010000295.1 GCA_937897005.1 uncultured euryarchaeote | reverse complement strand
TGTGAGTGGTCGGACTTTCCGACCATGCCTCAGATTTTCGTGCACGGGGAATTGATCGGTGGTTCTGACATCGCTCTTGAGATGCTGCAGGATGGTTCTCTCAAAGAGATGTTCGATGCTGGACGTCAATGACTCAGTTTCCCTTGCGAACTGAATCCTTGATTCTTTGGATGTGGCCGCGGCCAAGGCCCTTGACCTCACATCCCAACTCGATATAGCGGCGGATGACATCATCATCCAGAATACAGAAGCAGTCTACCAATGCAAATGGTTTGCCGACCAGATTGACCATCACCTCGGGGTCTAGATCCAGATACTCTGAATGTGGAACTGCAAGAACCACTGCATCTACTCCACTCAGGCTCATCGGGAAATCTGAATTGACTTCAATGCTTGACAATCCATCTTGATTGCGGAAGAATTGTTTCTTGCCATGAGCATCTGAATCCTGTTCCTCGAACTCCGACCAATTCTTGACATATGGGTCATGTACGCTGACAAGTCCACCCATCTCGGTCAATTTTCGAACCACGAGTTCTGAACCGCTGTAACGGGTATCGCCAACATCTTGTCGATATGAGGCTCCGCAGATGAGAATGTCTGCTCCTCCGACAGTCTTACCCATGTTTCGAAGACTATCTCTGGTGATCTCTGCAGCGTGAAGACTGCGGGTATCATTGATATCTATGGCCAATGGAGTGATCTTGAAGATATCATCATTGAATCCAAGGAGGTTTCCATATGACCAGTATCCCAGTCCTCCATCCTTGGGTAGACAATATCCGCCAATGCCCGGCCCAGGGAAAATCATGTTGCTGTGAGTCGGCCTCATCTTGATGGCATTGATGACCTTGGCCAGATCCACTCCATTCTTCTCGGCGAAGTTGCTCCATTCATCCATGTAGGCAAGTATGGTGGCGCGGTAGGAATTCTCCATGATCTTGGTGGTCTCAGACTCGATTGGACGATCCATCACGGTGAGAGGGAATTCATCGGTGTTCAGAACCTCGTGCAGGAACTTAGTCACTCTGACTCTTGACTCCTCATTCACTCCTGAACAGACTCGCCAGAAATCACGAATCGAAGATACATACTCTTTGCCTGGCATGACTCGTTCGAATGAGTGTGCCAACAGGGGCTCACTCTCTATTCCACGATCCTTGAATGCCTTCTTCAGAATCGGCCAAGCAACATATTCTGTGGTTCCTGGAGCAACTGTGGTCTCGATCAAAGTCAATGCATGTGCCGGTTTCTTGTCACCAATGGTTCGCATGGTAGCCTCGAGGGCCTTGACATCTGCAGAACCATTGCGAACGTTTCCAAGTTCATTCTTGATGTAGTCGCACTGAACATCAACGATGACACAATCAGCCAACTTGAGGCAGTCGCTGCTGAACGTGGCAGTGAATGACTTCTTCTCACTGACCGTGCGATGGATGAGTTCTTCCACCTCTGGGTCTTCAGCTTCCAATGGGCTGACTCCGGTGTTGAGGATGGGGACCTTCCAGTAACTGCGAACTGAAGGTCTCTGGCAACCAATCACGAATTTTCCTGGAACGTCTGCTACGATTGCAGCCATGACGATTCCAACAAAACCCATTCCCATGACCACGACGACCTCGTCGCCGCGTTCTCTGGCTTGTGCCGCCAATTCTTCGACTCGCGCTAAATCTCTCTCTTCTTCATCTCTGTCTGGAAGGATGAACTGACGCCCATCCGGAGCCATTGAAATTGTGCCACTCATTTTCCCATCCCCAAGACACGGAGTCCTAGTAAACCCTGCCCACAAAGACTACTGTATGAAATTTACCTATTTGAGGAAATGAATTATTCAGTGTTACCACGATTAACCATCTTCAAATAAAGTTTAGACCATTCCCCTGAAATATTATTGAGCAAGTGGTAATCTTGATTGATATTATTGATGATTGGTGGGTTGATTATTGCCTCAGCCCAATCTTTTACATTCCAACTTCCAATATCATATACTCCGTTAATGGCCTCCGCCACTGCGGGTGATGCCAAAACTGGTAATCCACAATGAAGGGCCTCTATTACAACCATAGGTTGACATTCAAACCTAGATGGAACAAGTAACAAACTTGATTCATTGAGTAATTCCATCTTTCTCCTTTCATCTACCCAACCCAATGGATGGAACCATTCTTTCTCAGAGTGCTGAATAGATAGTTGGTTGGAATTGTCTATTCCTGTCATCATCAACTGAAGTTGCGGTCTGGTTTTACGCGCTTCATCAATTGCCGCAATTGCTAATTCCGCTTCTTTGATTGGATCTGACCTTCCCATGAATAGCACCTGATTCTCTTGTCTAACACTGTCTTTCTGCAATAATTCTGGATCGAGTGGATTGAAGATTGTTATTGATTCGTCCAACCAATCATCAAGTTTGGAGTTCCAATATTCGGAAAGAGTAACTGCATATATGCCATCAGTATTACATATTCTACGCACTTCTTCACCCTTTTTTGTGGCACAGAAATGGTGGAACTTGCCACTGTGGATATGCATGATGACGGGAATTTTTGCCTTGATGCAGAGTAGTGCCACCCTTCTTTTTCGCCACCAGGAATAGTCTGAGGCTGTGTGTATGTGGACGATATCTGGTGGATTCTGCTTCAATTTGACAATGAGTTGACGTCGTGCCTTTCTCCAACACAGGAACTTAACGAGGTTGCTCCCCTCAGTGTGAGTAGCGAGAGTTTCCGCACACCAACCATCAGGCGGATTCTCAGAAAGGATGCGAATGACAGTAGCCATGCCACCGCGAGTGTTGACTGGACCCACATGGAGCACCGTCTTCTCGTCAGCCATGCTGAGCGCTGTTGGCTTCCACTGATGAGTCTTGAGTCCTAGAACCCGCTCAGGTGGATAACTGCCCTCCTGTGCATATACATCAGGGTGAATGTGAATAGACATCGTGTTGACGGGCCCACATGGTCGATGCGCCATCGCTGCTGGTGGCAGCGGAACTGAGTGCCGCTGGTCTGGCTGCACTACCCTTCATCATCCATAGATACAGAATATCCAGGTGGATGCAGAAAGAACCGCTTCAACCATCGGGCAACGGAAAGAAACTAGGCCTGACCTTGGTGCTACCGGTATGGAATGAAGAGAAGGTCATCATCGAGAAGTTGGAGAACCTCGCATCACAGGATTTCCCTCGTAAAAATCTGGAGTTGCTCATCATCGATTCCGCCTCCACAGATTCCACCGTCTCGCTGGTCGAGGATTGGTTGAAGAAGAATGCAAAGGAATTCCCGGACCATAGATTGATCCGCATGGAGCAGAGATTAGGCAAGACTGAGGCAGTGAAGCGTGCATTCGATGCAGCTGCTGATGACAAGCCACTGATTGCAATGACAGATGCAGATGCCATGCTGGTGGATGAAGGCGCCCTGACACGATTGGTTTCGTGGTTCAATGATCCAACCATTGGGGCTGTAGGGGGAACACCAGAACGAAAAGAGGAAGTCGCCAAGACTCATATCAAACTGGAATCAACATATCGTGATTTGTTCACAAAACAGAGAATTGCAGAATCACGAGCAGACAGTACTCCCTTCCTTGAGGGATCTCTCGTAGGTTTTCGAAAAGAAAACATCGATACCGCCCTCCTTGACTGTGGTTCCAATGCTGATGATTCTCAACTTGCTACCATGGCTCGTTTGAATGGGGGACGTAGTATCCAGGACTCGGAGTTGGTCTTCACCGAAGGAACACCTGCCAGCAGTGCAGGAAGACGACAGAGGAAGGTAAGACGCGCACAGGGGTTATGCAGACACCTGTGGCGGAACAGGGGCGCGTGGTTCTCCAAACAACATGGTGAATTCAACAAGATCCTCAGGTTCCAGGCATTCATGCATCTATTCGTTCCATGGCTTCTGTTGA
>CALCOQ010000294.1 GCA_937897005.1 uncultured euryarchaeote | reverse complement strand
TCTTCCTTCAACAACTCGATGAAGCGGTCAACAGTTCTTTCCTCCGAGGGGTGAACTGCCTCCAACCATTGTTCCCAATTCACCTGTTCCTCCATGAATCTGCGGTCATAGAGTTCCTGTTCGAGAATCATTCTTGCCCAGCACAGAAACAGGGCGGTCTCACTTCCAGGCCATGTTGGCAGCCAATGGTCAGCCATCGAGGCGGTGTTTGACAGCCTCGGGTCGATGACGATGAGTTTGGCACCATCCATCATTCCCTCAAGGATTCTTTGTGCATGCGGATTGAAGTAGTGTCCGGTCTCTAGGTGTGAGGAGCACAACAGGATGACTTTGGCATTGGCGTGGTCAGGACTAGGGCGGTCGTGGTGATGCCACAGAGCATACCCGGTTCGTGCTCCTGCACTGCAGATGTTGGTGTGCGAATTGTGGCCATCGACCCCCCATGCCTTGAGAACCCGGTTCGTATAGCCCTCATGCCCTGGTCTTCCTACATGGTAGACCACCTTGTCTCTGGCACCTGTCTTGAGTGAAGCGCGTATCTTGGCAGCGATCTCATCGAGCGCTTGAGACCAAGGAATCTGTTCCCATTCGCCACCACCGCGTTTTCCGACTCGTTTCATAGGATGTAGAATACGTTCGGTGTCCTGTATTTGGTTGATGGTCGCTGGGCCCTTGGCACAGTTCCGCCCCCGACTTCCTGGATGGTGAGGATTGCCTTCGAATTTCGAGACCTCTCCTGATTCCTTGTCAACATAGGCTAACAGGCCACATGCAGATTCACAATTGAAGCAAGTTGTTGGCACCAATGAGTAGTTCTTCTCCACTTTTTTCGGCCATTCGTTCGCATCCAGTTCCTTGTGGTCATCCCAATCTTCTATATCGGGATATTTGCGAAGTTCCCGCTCTGCTCCTGATGCATGTTCTCTATCAAGATCAGGTATGATGCGAAGTTTCTGTGCGATGCTCTCAATGAATGACTTACTCATCTTCTCACCTCACGAAAGTGTCTCCATCTGTGGTTTCTCAATGACTTTGTGCCCGTGCAACCAGAATGCAAGCAGTGCACATACTGATGCGATGATGATGGTCTTGTTACCAACCAGTAGTAGCAGGACAACAGCACCGATAGCCGCAGTCTCCAGAAAGAATTTTGCTGGCAGCAACTTGTCTTTGGCCCATGAACGAGCCTTGGCCTGTTGCAACAACCATGCGGTATACACGCCAGTCAAGGCGGCTAGTGGAATGCCTGCATATGCGAGAAGGCGCAGGTATGATTCTGGCATGTTGAGGAGTAGCACCAGCGCTGAAGCAGATAGGATTCCACCATATGCAGTGAGGATATAGGCACCTTTGACCAGCCATGAATCCCAGTTTGGTCTCAACATGACATAGAGGAAACGTTCTGGGCGGTCGAGGTCCTTGACCAGTAGTGCTCCAGTCACAGCGAGGAAGAACAGACCGATACCGATTATCGGCCACCACAGGTCGCTCATGTCCAGATATCCCATCAACCAAGCGATCATTGCGACCATGTATGTTCCAGAGGCAACCGCCTTGGTCCAGATATATGCGCTTACTTCCCAACCCCAGAGTATCCCTTTGGATGGAGCATCGTAGGAGCGCTTCGCCTCTGGGGAGTCATCCTTGAGTCGTTCTGCGACATCGCGTATGATTGCTCTGTCTCTTGGATTGGCATCTTTCGCTTTCACTTCCAGTGCCAACTGTACCAACATCGATTGTTCGTCAGCCGCCCCTAACCTCTCTTGAGCATATTTCGCATAATGCCCTACACCAGCCGCTTGTTCCCCCCACATCGAGATAGCAGTTCTTTCACTGGCTTGTGGGTCGAGCATCTCTGCCGAGGTCTCAAGATAGAACACATTGGGTCTTGCTCCCGATTCTGGTTTCCTGACTGTGGTATCATTCTCGGTGATGAGCCTGGAGAGTGAAGACTTGGGGTCGTCGAGGTCTCCACTGACTATTGCCTCGACTGGACAGACGATGACACAGGCTGGCTCATACGAGTTCTCGAGTCGGTGTGCACAGAAGTTGCATTTTGCAGCTGTGCCCTTGTTCGGATCGATGTAGAGAGCATCGTAAGGACATGCTTGCATACACGACTTACAGCCGATACAGCGTTCATCATCGAAATCTACCACACCATCCTCTCGAGTGAAGAGTGCAGTGGTTGGGCAGATGGTGGTACAGGGTGCATCCTCACAATGGTTGCAACGATGGACACTGAATTCACGACCGGAATCTGGATAAGTTCCCGTCTCTATGTATTTCACATGGGTACGATTGACTCCAACCGGAATATCGTGTTCCGATTTACAGGCGACCGTACAGGCGTGACAACCTATGCATTTTCGGTTATCGATAGCGAAACCTAGATTGACCAAAATAACCCATCCTTCATCTGAGGTGTGCCGAAACAGCACATTGATTTTTGCCTAGGTCCAGAACTCTCTTCTGGTCATCATCTATTTCTAGCATCCCGCAGTTGAACAATCTGATATCATTGTATTCTGGAGGTTGCTCTCGCATGTTTTCTTGCACCCAAGAGACGAACTGTTCGACATCAGTTATTCCATAGATTTCTTCGTTGGATGCCATCACTTCAGAGAAGACTTTGCTGATGCATAGGTTTTGATCAGCCTCCTTGCCCCAGTCACTGAAGTGCGAAGGGAGAACAACAAGGTCTTCGGGTAAGTTGGATATTCTTGTTTTCAGGGTATTGAAGAGTGTGCGGGACCATTCGACCACCTTCTTTCCTAAATCAGGTCTGCCTATACTCACAATGAATACTGTATCTCCACTTATCATCCATTTATCATCAATGATATAAGTCATAGAACCAAGCGTATGGCCCGGTGAATGAATACATCTTACTTGGATATCTTCAAGGTTGAAAATCTCATCATCTTGTAGCGAATGGAAATCAAATGGTGCCGAACTGAAATCGGCTTCATGAACTGCATAAAGCGCTTCAAATGATGGCCCTCCGGAAAGATAGTCCGCTTGAAGATGAGTCTCAAAGACCATCTTCAGCACGACTCCTTTAGATTCCAAGAAGTTGGTGTAGAAATCCACTCTCCGAGATGGATCGAAGAGGAACATTCCCTCATTATTTATCAGAGCATACGAGCATGAAGCTTTTGCAGGACGAATGAATTGCCACAATTCATATCCTTCATCATTCACTAACTTTG
This sequence comes from uncultured euryarchaeote, assembly GCA_937897005.1. GTDB lineage: Archaea > Thermoplasmatota > Poseidoniia > Poseidoniales > Poseidoniaceae > UBA226. The sequence continues at coordinate 4,589 of CALCOQ010000294.1, read as the reverse complement.
GTATCAATAGATCTCCCCAAGAATTGATACCGCCTTTCAAGAAACCAATATTATTGAAACCGTTTGCTTTAATGATCGCTGCAATCATTGCTGAAGACTCTTCTTTAGCACAAATCACCCTGACTGCTTTGTCCACCGGAATCTGTGCTATTGATTGCTCTTCATCGTTTAGAAAATCATCAAATGGAATGTTCAGATTATCTATAGTTCGTGGTCCTTCAATGCTGAAACGAGAATAGTCCTCTGAATTTCTTATATCGACTATCACGAATTCAAGATTAGACTCGAATTCTCCAAACAGTTCTTCGGCGGTGAATTCTTGCATAATTTCGCCTCATAGTGACAGTGAGTTGTTCCCACCTTTATCGAGTACAGGTAATTGTACTATCTCTCCGTACAGCGCTGGGCCAGTGGTCCATGTCCCCACTATTCCTTCTTGATTGCGAACATTGTGAGCCAGAGCGATCCAAGGCCTTCCTTCATCATCGATCTCGATATCGATGAAGTCTCCGAATCCTCCGCAGCGCACATCACCACAATCCTCACTGGTATCCAGAGGATCCTCAAAGAGATTTACTGAGACCGAGGTGATGAGTGGATTATCGTTGAAGGCGTCTGTCATCACTGCCATGTAGCCGTTCCAACCGATCTGCCCGTTCTGAAGGCCGATGTATCCCAGTGCAACTCTGCCCTCATCTCCAGCGAAGATGGTCGGGAACCCAGTCTGGTTGACCCCCGGGGCTGCAATCATCATCGGTGCAGACCACGTATCTCCTTGGTCCCTGGAGTATGCATACCATGGCATCTGGTCCAGTGATATCCAGGTGGCGTGGACGTTTCCACCTTCATCAACCGCTACTGCCACTTCATGGCTGTGCCAGCCATCCTGCATCTGCACTTCTGTGGTGATTGTGTGTTCACTCCAGGTGTAGCCCCCATCGAGGCTTCGATAGACTGCGGGCCCGTCGCAAGACGGGTTGCCACGATAGATGGAACCATCAGTTCCACCTGCAAGATGGCCATGCAAGCCTGAACATTGTGAAGTCCCTATCGGAAATCCCGGTCTTTGTAGGTCCCAGGACATTCCTCCGTTGAGGCTGCGGCTGCATTGTGGGCCAAGTGCACTTGAACCAGTGTTGATGCAGAATACATAGATGGTCTCATGAAAGCCGATGTCGTTGACATCTGGCATCGAGGCGATCGACTGATGATCCTGTGGCGAATAGTATCCCTCTGCACTGAATGGAACACTCCATGATTCTCCATCATCATCGGAATACTCCACAAACATCGCTGTCAAAGCGTGCATGTCGAATTTGACCACTCTATTGGTCCATTTGTCAACGTAGACATATGGGTCATTGGAGTTAGGAACCTGCCCTGTATCGGGGAATACTGGATTGAAGGGTCCAACATCATTCCATTCTGTTCCTTGTTCTGTTCCTTTGATGATGTGGGTTCCGTCTCCAGTTCCTCTGTAATTGGTGAACAGGATGGCACCAGAACTGGTCACTCCCAATGTTGGTTCAAAGGTGGTGAAACCAACTCCATGATATGTCCCCTCAGCCCAGAAAGGTGAGTTGTTTCCACTCAGATTGATACTGATGTTGGCTGCGGAAACTGCGCTTGCATTGGTTGCATCAATGGCACCTGGGTAATGATAGAATGTTTCTATTGGTACAGGTTCATCGAAAGTGAAAGGGCTCACTTCTTCCACCTCCACTTTTTCAGGTTCACTTCCGAAGCATCCTGACAACATTGGAGTGATGATGGAGAGTATCAGCAATGAAGCCACGAGGCCACGCTGAGTCATCATGACCGGTCGACCAACGAAATTGGTTTGAATCCTACTCAAGTGGGTTTACTACTCAATTATTTACCCCTACCTGTACGGAGCGGGCATGAGTGCAACGCTGATTGGAGGAATCATCGGTGGAGTCGTAGTTCTGATTCTGGTGATATGGTTCTTCTCGACTTACAACCGATTGATTCGACTCAAGGAGAATGCGAACAAGTCATGGGCGGATATCGACGTATTGTTGAAACAGAGATACGACATGATGCCGAATCTGATAAACACCGTCAAAGGATATGCAACACATGAAAGGGAATTGTTCGAGAAATTCGCCGAGGCACGACAGTCGGCATCGAATGCGCTTTCACAGGGTGACGTTAGTGGAGTTGCTGCGGCTGAAGGTCTGTTGGGTAACATGATGCCGAAGATCTACGCTCTTTCAGAAGCATATCCTGACTTGAAGGCGGATACACAGTTCCTCAACCTGCAGAAGGAGATAACAGCCATGGAGAATCAAATAGCAGACCGTCGCGAGTTCTACAATGCTTCATGCACCAACTGGAATGCAGCAATTCAGATGATTCCTACCAACATCGTCGCTGGTTTCATGAGTGCAGAACGAAAGGTGCTGTTCGAGGTCACCAATGCGGTCGAGCGCGAAGTGGTCAAGGTCGAGTTCTGATTCAGAAAGTCGTTATTATTCCAGCGGTTGCAATCCAAGCACCAAGCATGCTGCCTAGATTGGTAAGAGCGGTCACCAACAGCACCCTGCCAGCCTTGTTTGACCAGAACAGTTTCATCTCGTCCAGTTTCAAGAAATCCTTGAGATCCTTGGCTGATGGTTCGCGAACCAATAACTGGACATATCCCGCGAACCAACCCGCCGCCAAAGCGGGATTCAGAGAAGTGATGGGACTGGCTATTGCAGCAGTGAGTACTGCCAAGGGATGCCCTCTTGCAAGGATGCAGCACAACGCTGCAACCACGGCATTGAACAAGGCCCATATGGTCAAAATCTCAAACAGGTCTTCATTGGCGCCTGTGTAGAGGAACCATCCAACCAGTCCAAAGACCAGAAGAGGAATCCCCCACATCACGACCTTCCAAAGTGGATTTGGTTTCGGCACCACTTCGAGTTGATTCAGTCGTTCTTCATCAAGCGCAGTCTTCTCAAGATGTGCGCTCACTCCTGTTAGGTGTCCTGCACCGAGCACTGCCAGAACTTTACCCTTGGAACGTTGTTTCTGGATCATCATCGCAAGATATTCATCTCTCTCATCCACCAATACCTCCCCCGCTGATGGTGCCACTTGCTTCAGTTCCTCCATCAATTCGCTGAGCAGGTCCTTGTTGGAGAGTAACTCTTCGATCTCAGGCATTTCTTCTTCATCATCCTCAGGTGCTACCAGACCCCAGAGTATTCGAAATTTCTCTCTCAGCCCCATCTTCCTCCAAGCACGTCTGAGAGTCACTTGGATATCTCGATCTACCAGAGCAACCTCGATATTCTTCTCTTCGGCGATATTGAGAGCGCTCAGAAGTTCTGCACCGGGTTGGACACCTTCATCCATCCCAAGCTTTCGCTGTTCGGCTGCGAGCATCGACTGTAGTAGGATCAGTGGCGCCTTACCTTCCTTGATGACCTTGCGCAGCCCTTCTTGATCCAATCTCCGGTCTTCTTTCAGCGCTTCAGCCCGACTATTGCACAATTCAATAGCAACTAGGTCTGGACGCCATTCATCGATCTGTTTCTCGACCAACTCCACTGATTCGCGGGAAACATGAGCCGTACCGAGTAGTCTCAACTCGGCATCGATATCAACGATTGGTTGTGCGCCTTCTTCAGTCATTCACACCACCCTTTCCGATGGCGGCAAGAACCTTGCATAGATCGAGATGTTCAGCGACATCATGGACTCTGAGAATATCGACTCCCAGTCTTTGTGCCTGTGCGGCCACTGCTAATGTCCCTGGCAGTCTCTCCTCAATCGCCTCTTTATCGGTCATAGAAGCGATCATGGATTTTCGAGAAGCACCCCAGAGGATTGCGAAGCCTTCATCGCCTCTCTCCAAGGAGCCCATCAATTCGAGGTTGTGTTGTAGGGTCTTACCGAAACCGAAACCTGGGTCGAGGACGATGGTTTCTGGTTCATGTCCTGCAGCAACCAGTTGACGTGCAGTTTCCAGCAGCGATGAATAGACCTCCTCGAAAGCGTTCTCGTAACTTGGCTTCACCTGCATATCTCTGGGTTCTCCTTGCATATGCATGATGCAGACCGGGCAGTCCTTTTCCACCACCAGTGCCAACATCTCTGGGTCACGCAGTCCAGAGACATCGTTGACCATGTCTGCTCCTGCATCCAGTGCTGCTCTTGCAATCTCATGGTTCCTGGTATCTATAGAGATGTAGATGTCAGATTGTACTCTGATTCCTTTGATGATGGGAATCACTCGCGATAATTCTTCTTCAATGGAAACAGAATCCGCTCCAGGCCTGGTTGATTCTCCACCTATGTCTACCCACTCCACTCCCTCTCGAACCATATTGAGGGCATCTTCAACACCGCCTCCCCTACTAGCGGGGTGGAATGAATCCGGTGTACAATTGATGATTCCCATCAAACGCGGCCTGCCATCAGAATGAGCCCTTAGGGCATCTCGGCAATCGCGCCCACCTGCTGAACCAGCCATGACGAACCCCGTGTGTCAGGCATCCTTTATCAGATGAGGTGTGCGGAGGTTCCGAAGTATGGGCGCGGTAGATGACGCTGTTGAGTTCCAAGAGGGGAGTTCT
>CALCOQ010000293.1 GCA_937897005.1 uncultured euryarchaeote | reverse complement strand
TTGATGAGTTTGATGAATTCCTTGCTCGCCTTCACAGGATAACGGCCAGGACCGATCTTACCCTTGCGGTGCCCCAGTGAACGAGGGCCTGCTCTATTGCGATGTCGCATCTTGTTACCTCTTCGGAATGGTATCGCCGTGGCCTTGCGATGAATATCGATACGGTCGCTCTCGATGCGGATGACCGATTCCAGAAGTTCCAATGCCTGAGATGCAGTCTTGTTACGGATTGCTCTTGCGACCTCGAAACAATGCTTGGAATGGCAGTTGACATTAACCCCTCTGGCAGATACCAAACGGTTACCCTGCAATAACTGAGAGTATCCCTTCTGGGGTTTGGAACGGTCGCGACTCATCATTCTCACCTCACTTCAATGGTACGTGCTTCGAGGACTTGGTAGCACCAACACCAGGTCCGCTGTGGGTCACCGAGTTTCGGGTCATTCCAAACTCTCCTAAGAAATGCCCAATCATCTCAGGCTTGATCTCGAACTCAGTGTATCCTTGACCGTTGTGTACTCCAATCGTCGAACCGACGAATTCTGGCAGAATGACCATGTCCCTGCGGTGGGTACGGACAACCTTGCCATCAGAATGCTTGACTCTCTGACGTAGATGTTCGTTCTCTTGAGACAATCCACGATCGAAGGAACGGCGAGCCCTTGCTCCGAGCAGATTGACCACTGCTGGTGCATCAGGGTCTTCATCAACGGGATACAGAGGCATTGACTGTAATTGATCGACGGTGAAACCGCGGTACAGGAACTCCTTCTTGCGACGCTCGCTGACACGACCACGCAACTTGCGGGTCTTACGACGTGCAGCCTTTGGAGTCATGAATCGACGCTTTCTCTTTGCCATCTAATCACCTCATTTCCTCTTGCCGCGACCACGACCAGTACGGCTTGGTGCGATGTGTCCGACCTTGCTGCCAGGTGGAGCGCCGCGGGCGACGCTGTTTGGTCCGTGAACTGCCTGATGGTTTCCACCACCATGTGGATGGTCGACAGGGTTCATTGCAACACCACTGACGGTTGGATACTGTTTGCCGCGGGCCTTGGCCTTGTAATGAGCAGCTCCAGCCTTCATCAATGGCTTCTCGCTACGACCGTGGCCTGCGAGTACTCCAATGGTTGCTCGGCAACTCTCTGGAAGATCCTTGGTCTTGCCACTTGGAAGACGGACCCTGATACGGCCTCCTTCCATTCGGCTCTCAACAACACAGGAGGCTCCCCCAGAACGTGCAATACGACCACCGTCTCCAGGGCGGAGTTCAAGATTGTTGATTGGAGTACCTTCAGGGATGTTTCCAATAGTGGTTACATTTCCAGGACGGAGGGAGACATTGTCGCCAAAGGCCAGTGTCTGACCAACTGCAATTCCCTCAGTTGCAACGACCAATGATTCCTCTCCCTCACCATACTTGACTCGTGCAAGAGGAGCGGTGTGGACCGGGCTGTGGATCAACTCGGTGACCTCTGCAACATCATCCTTGATGGAAGGCATTCTGTTTCGACCTGGGAAACGGTGAGAATTGACCTTGTATCTTGGGCTGCTACCCTTTCTCTGTGCGCGGATTCTCTTACCCATCATACCACCTCATCAGAGTGCTCCCAACTTGAGTGCTGCTTCTTCAGCATCGTATCCTTCAGCCAACTTGACGCTGGCGTGCTTGCCAGTCTTCTCATTACGAGTATTGACCTTGGCGACCTTGACATCGAAGAGCCGTTCAACCGCTTTGGCGATATCTGCCTTTGTGGCGCTTCGGTGAACGAGGAACTCCAAACGGTTGCGAACATCATATTCAGAATTAGTTCTTGCTTCCAGCGACTTCTCTGTCAACCATGGGGCGATTATCACTTTGTATGGATCCATGATATCACCTCAAACGAGCTCCTCCACCGCTTTCTTCGTGAAAACGGTCAGTCTTCCAATATCTCCACCGGGAGCGAGGTCCTCGGCTGAAAGATCCTTGACAGCGACCACATCGACGCCAGGAATGTTTCCTCCAGCCTTTGCCAAACCGGATTTCTGAGAAACGACCACGAGGACACTCTTGGGGGTTCGATGGCGGCGACCGCGCATCTTTCCTTTGCCCGCTCTGACCTTGCGGCCTCTTCGTGCTCTCTCAAGGTCATCTCCAAGTCCAAGACTCTCAAGAACGGCGATCAACTTGCGAGTAGCGTGCTCAAGGCTGAATACCTCGATGTCAATTCTCTCTTCACCCTCATCACGAACCTCGGTGTAATCACCGATGATGATAGGTAGGGTGTCAATCTCCTCATGGAACTGATGTCCACGACCAGAAACGGTCTCCCGGTCAGTGGTTGCTGCTAGAGCACTATCCCTTGCGAAACGGCGCTCGGTGGTGTTCATTGACATGCTCCAGTCCTTCTCGACCTTCGGGCCGTGAGCACGGCGCCCACCACGAGTGTGTGGATTCTGGGCACCAGTCTTCATACCTGTTTTTCTCATGATACGAGAAACACCACGTCCCTTGCCCCACCACTCGACCGAGTGGCGCATTCCGGGCATTGGGCGCTTCTTGCCCTTCTGCTGCTTGGAACCATAGGCCTGACGACGATTGGCACGGGCGACACGAACCGCCTTGCGAATGACATCGGAACGGATCTCAGACTCAAAGGCACTTGGAAGATTCACTTTCTTTCCAGCTTCGATACTGATATCGTAGATCTCCTGCAGGCGGCCGGCTTCGACCTGATCCTGTGTGATCTCGTTGGTGATATGGAATACTGCTGCCTTCAACTTCAGACCCCCTGTTTGGATGCAGTGCTCACATATGTTATGTCGACTGGATGGTGAGGCTTGTTGTCTGCTCGAACAGCATCACGCAGGCGAACCAATCGCTTTGCTGGACCGGGCAGACTCCCCTTGATCAACATGTAATGATTCGAGACTTCTCCATAATTGAGGAAACCACCAGCAGGAGTTATCTCATTCTCCTCTGGCTCAGATATACGTAGAATGCTCTTGTTGAATTCAGTGCGCTGGTGGAAACCCTTCTGTCCGGCTTGACGCAAAGTCTTCCTGACATATCCTGTTCCCTTGTCTCCAAGGTTTCCATGCTGGCGTCGACGCTTGCTGTTCTTGTGAGATAGCAACTTTCCACCGAAACGGCGAATGACACCTTGGAATCCAAATCCCTTGGTGATTCCAACAACGTCGACGAATGTACCTTCTTGGTAGACCTTGTCAATACCGATCTCCTCACCGAGTTGTTCTCTGGCCCACTCAAGTTGAGCGCTAGTGTTTCCACCGGTCAGCCCAAGTTCCATCACCTCTGGAGTCTTGCTGGGTGAACCGGATACCTTGTTCGGCTGGGTGGCGACGATAAGACGAACCTCGCTCAGGTCCTCTTCAGACAAAGCCTCGAAGTGCTTGTCAGATTCGTGTTCCTTGGGTTCTGGAATTCTGCGGGAAATGTCAGGGAAAGCCTCGATGAGAGCACCGCTCTCCAACCATGCCTCTCCAGCAGTCTGCTTGCCATAGGGAGTCATTCTGTATCCACGGACACCGAGAACCATCATCGCTGGAACCTCGACCACCGTCACCGGAACTCGGACCTCTTGTCCGGCACTGGTTGATTTTGGATTGGTATCGCGCACCAAGACGTGAGTCATTCCAGCCTTCCAGCCGGCGAAGCCTTGGACGCGAATCTCATCGGCATCACTTGTAGGCCAGGACTTGATTCGACCAAAGTGACGACGGGCCCTACCACGAGGGCTGAACGCCATGCTTCCACGGCGTGGGTGGTGTCTCTTGGCCATTTTTCTGCCTCCTGGGTTAACGTTGCAGGTGCCTGCGGAGCAGGGCCCGCACCGGCCCAAAGAGCGAAGGAACAGCCGTGTCGCCGGCCCCATCCCACGAATGGGGATCGGGTTTCGGGGTCCTGAGGATTGCCCGTTGCGACTGGCTGCTCACCCTTTGAGCGGCTTCGGGACCTTCCTCTCCTTTATGAGTACATCGGTATGGACGGTGTCCGGAATCGTTGGCCTGAGCCGATATTCGGGAGTCTCTTGACCTTCACTTTCAACCTTCTCTGTGACATCATCATTGACATACCTTCGACCCCCACCTTGAGAAAGTGGGCGACATGGTGGCTACGGTAGAACATCAGAACCTGATGGCTACCACAGTCGAAGCAAGAGCCCATCAGTTGGATGCTTTGCGTAAATGTCTCTCACAACCAACTCTTGTTGTGCTCCCCACTGGACAAGGTAAGACCGCCATCGAATGGATGGCCATTGCCGAAGCACTGAACGACGGAGGAAGAGCCATCCTTGTGGCACCCACCAACCCATTGGTCGACCAACACCTGAATGACCTGCAACGAGTTCTTTCGATCGACAAGGATGCTATCGTGCGAGTGAGTGGCAGTCACGATTGGCAGAAGAGAGAAAAGATGATGGCTGATGCGAGAGTAATAGTCACCACTCCTCAGATAATCCGAAACGATACCCAACGTGGCACCCTGAATCTCTCAACCATCGACCTCATTGTTTTCGATGAAGCGCATCATTCCACCGGAAACCATGCGATGGCCCAGGTTGGGGACCTCTACCGTTCCTCGGTGGGAGATGGAATGATTCTCGCCTGTACAGCCAGCCCCGGCTCCAACGAGACATTGGTGCGGGAGGTCATTGAGAGATTGGGTATCGAGCGTATTCATTCTCTTCAGAGCAATGATCCATTATTGGCACCATATTCACAAGCGATGGAAGTGACCGAATTGAGATTACAGATCCCTGAAGACATCAGGTCGCTGGCAGCGCCGATAGAGGAACTGATCGAGGTACATCTAGACAAGTTGCGTAGAATGGGATTCATCCCTGGAACTGGCCCTGTGGGAATGAAGGTGCTTCGCGAAGGGCAGAGACGCATCAGCATGGCGATAAGTCGAGGTAACCCACAGGGCTACAATGCTGCCAAACTGAATGCTGACACGATACGGATACATACGTTGCTCGGACTGCTTCTGGCACAAGGTCCGATGACTGCCTTGAGGTATCTGGAAAGAGCAGAAGTGGCGAGCAGAGAAGGAGACCGGAAGCAAGCACGATTCATCGGGATGCCTCAAATACGTGGTTTGATCACATCCCTGAACAGCCAGAACCCGATTCATCCAAAGATGGAACATATACGAGAATTGGTTGAGAAGAAATTGAAACTATCGCCAGAATGTCGGATAATCATCTTCACCAATTTCAGAGATACCATGGATGTTGTCGAAGCAGAATTGTCAGATATCGATGGAGTTCGACCAGAGAAGTTCTTCGGGCAAGCAAAGAAAGGAGGGAAAGGCCTCTCTCAGAAAGAGCAGGTGACTAGATTACAACGCTTCAAAGACGGCCAAAGCAACGTATTGATCGCCACCTCGGTTGGAGAAGAAGGACTCGATGTTCCAAGCGCTGACCTAGTCATCTTCCACGAACCTGTCGCCAGTGAGATTCGAACCATCCAGAGACGGGGAAGAACAGCACGCCACAGAGAAGGACAGGTTGTGGTTCTGGTAGCAGAGGATACCAGAGATGAAGGGATTCGGCACGCGTCTATGGCTCGTGAAGCCAAGATGCATCGTGTATTGGCAAAGATCAGAAGGCGAATGCCGAGAACCCTGATCGATGACAGTATCGAAAATCGGCTGAAATCGTTCTCAATACTAGTTGATTCATCCAACTACAGTGCTGGCACTTGGATGTTGGAAGAACATGAACGTCTGGCTCCAGAATTGAAGGAGAAGGAAGTTCTACAGAAAGAGGCCACAACAAGAGGCAGGCAGCGAAAAAAGACCATTCCTTCAGTCAGACCAGAACAACTGAGACCACGTCAGCAGATGAGTATTGATTCCTTCATGCCAGCGCCCAAGGCAGAAGATGCTGCGCAGATCGAGGAGGGGGACTGGACGAAGCCCATCCTTGATGCGCGTGAGGGGGAGGAAAGATGAGACCGCTGGTGCGGATCGACCATAGGGAGATGCATACACCCTTGGCCAGACATTTTCAGAATTCTTCAATCGAATTCGATGTAGTCACTCTTGAGGTCGGAGATATTGAAATCGGGGATAGAGTATTGATCGAACGCAAGCGATACTCTGACCTTTGCCGCTCACTCATGGATGGTCGATTGTTCAAACAAGCACATAGGATCCGTGCCAAATCTCCATGCCCGATATTGTTGATCGAGGGCGAGGAAGGACATCTCGAGATGATGCATAGAAATGCATTGAATGGTGCCTTGGCAACGATTGCGATAGAATCTGGAGTTCCGACTCTTCATACCCGTGATGCAGAGGAAACTCTTGCCGTCATCGAATTGATCGCCAACCGTGAACGTCGCATTTCAATGAGAGTATTCCAGACGCTGGCAACGAGATTGAAACGGATGGAAGAAGAAGTCTGTAACATGTCACTTTCAAGATATTCTGAATTCCAACGTCCAGGCAGTGGCAGGGTATTGATGAATGAAGAGAAACGGTGTCTTGATTCAGTACAGAAGATGTTGGATGGAATCTGCCAAGATGAAACTACGACTGTGGCAAGGAATACCAAGATGAATGAAGCTGAGCTGAGGGTCCTTCGCTCATTTCCAGGGATCGGGCCGAGACTCTCGAAGAGATTGTTGGGAAATCTGAGCAACCTTGGAACCATTCTGGAGGCCGATGAAATAACTCTGTGTAGAGCTGGGCTCAGCCCCGCAGCAGCATTGAGATTCAGGCGAATGGTCAGCAACACAAGCGACTGAACAATCAGTCGCCGATGACCAGAGCACGGGTGCGCAGTTGCGCATATCTGGTCACATGGTATCCAAGAGCGAAAGCGACCAATTCAGGAAGATGAATCACTGGCATACTTGTATCCTTGCCAGAGACCCTGCCCGCCTTCACCTGATAAACATCGAGATTGAAATGCGACAATGGGCAAGCAGTTGCCATTATCTTGGCACCTTCCTGCTTGGCTTCCGCAAGCACCGATGCGGTCATCTTCATCGCTGTCTTCTCCTGTGAGAGAAGACCGGGGAAACCGACGCTGCGGGTACGGCCATCATATTCGACCGCTTCTCCACCAAGAGCGGTTATCAACTGCTCGAAATATACTGGATTATGTGGGTCATCATCACCATTTGCTGCTGCTCTCAAC
>CALCOQ010000292.1 GCA_937897005.1 uncultured euryarchaeote | reverse complement strand
TCTCGAATCTGAGAAATGCTCTGCTTGCACTCTCGCATCTTCGCTTTCATCGTCTCTTTCTTCTCCAGCCAGGCTTCCTTACGCTCTGCTTTGCGCTTTTGTTTTGCAATCTTGTATTCTGATTTATTCTCTGACAATTCCCTTAGTGCAGCTCTGAGGCGTTTTGAACAATCTGTCGATCTGTTGAGATATTCTTTACCGACTTCATCATTGAGATTGGCTCGTTTTTCATTTTTTTCAAATGACGTTTTCATGCGCGCACTTTCGATGGTCCATTGTGGAACCTTGTGCAGTTTACTTGTCATTCCGATGAATGATAAACTCTTGATAAACCACTTCGAAGGATCCCATTGGTGCCATTTATGTCCATTACGATAATCTGCTTGGAAGGCGTGATGGAAATTGTGGTAGCCTTCACCAAAGGTGAATAGAGATAGAAATGGTGAATCACGAGACGTGTTCTTCGTGGTATATGGTTGTGAACCCCAGTAATGTGCTCCTGAGTTGATCAGGAAGGTTCCATGGTGAACAAGAACCAAGCGGACCAGACCGCCCCAGACCATGCCACCGAAGAACCCATGCCAACCACCTATCATCAGGATACCCAACAGGCCTGGAACAATGATTCCACTGAATGCTCCAATCTTGAAGACGTGGCGGTCCTGCCATGCTAGAATTGGGTCTGCCTGTAGGTCCTCAACATTTTCGACCACTTCTTCACCCTCATTCACCATCACCCAGCCCATGTGTGCCCAGAAGAAACCTCGAGTAACCGAATATGGGTCATCATCAGTATCCGTCTTGAGGTGATGGCGACGGTGGTCGCTGCACCATTTGATGGCTGAGTTCTCAAATGCGCCGGCTGCAAATACAGCATAGAACAAACGCAGTGGCCATGCACCACTGTGGGTTCGATGGCTGAACAATCTGTGGTATCCAGCAGTGATTGAGAATCCAGTTGTCAGATACATGGTGACGAAGATGACAGGCTCTTTCCAGGTCATTCCGTATTCCATGGAATACCAGATTAGGCCGAACAGGGCTAGGAAAGGAGTTCCCATGAGGAAAGAGGCATTGAGGGGGTCGAGTCGCCACTTGACTTCCGCTTGAGCACCTTCTCCCATAGCCGTATCGGGCAGCAATGCCTCTTTCATGATGCCGGCTCATCGGTTTGGAAGTTGAGATGTTTTCAGGTGAAATCCTTGGGTTTACTACCTCTGGGTCTGAACGCTGAAAGCCTCATCTGTCTAAGAATGTACCATGTGAATCGAAATCCACCCTTGATGGAGCGGAATGGATGTCTGAACACTCGTAATGGATTGCCCATGTAACGTAACGGGTGCCGCAGTTGCTCAATCATCCCATCTGGGATGTATTCATC
>CALCOQ010000291.1 GCA_937897005.1 uncultured euryarchaeote | reverse complement strand
TCATCATCAAGTCTGATGAGGAATCCGAGGATTGAAAGGTGAGCAACGGGAGGGGGAAACGTGTCCGAAGAACCCAGTTGCGATTATCCCGGCTGTAAGGTCGATGGATTCGTTATCAGCAGGTTGTCTCCAGAAGGATATCTGGTCGCCACTGGGAAGAAGGCATATTCCTTCAGAGAGGCGTATCGCCGATTCCACTATTGTCAAGAGCATCATGATGAGTTGATGGCCAATGTCTGGTCGAGGGTTCGCAAGCCTGATGACAAGTCAGACGGGCATGTTGCTCCTACTGCAATCTGAAACCAGAAACAGAGGAGTCCTTCATCGGATTCACGCTGTGCGCAGTTCAAGCCTCGACTTCTGTCTGACCAACCACAGCATCTTCCACGGTTCTGCCCGCTTTCTCCTGCACTTGTCGGGCGAGGAAAGATACAATATCGAGAATCTCGATGTCATTCTTTGGGTCTCCCTCGAATTTCAGGCACTCAAAGTGGGCTACACACTTGGGACACGAAGTCAGCATGATTTCGGCACCTGTGGCTCTCATCTCTTCGAAACGATTGACACGAAGGGCACGGCTGTTCTCATTACAGGCCATCATGCTTGAGACCCCACAACACATTGCTTCTTCTCCATGATGTTCCATCTCGACGAGTTCCACTCCTTCCACGTCTGTGATCAAATCACGTGGCTCATCGTAGACACCCATCTGTCTGCCCAATCTACAGGGGTCATGATAGGTCACCTTGAGTTCATCCTCCACTGCCAAGTTCATGTTGAATTCATTGTGTTGCAGGAATTCAGTGGTGTGCATCACCTTGATATCGTCCAGTTCGTAATCTCTGGCGAAGGTGCGGAAACATTCTGCACATGAGGACACCAATGTATCGATACCACTGGCCTTGATCTTGCGCTGGTTGTAGGACTTGAGTTTCTCGAACACCTCGGTCATTCCTTGCCACTTCTGGTCGTGGCCACAGCATTTCAGGAAATCTCTGCCTAGATATGCGACCTCAACATCCATCGCTTCAAACAATGTGAATGCAGCAGTGGTGTTCTCGCCTAGATTCATATCGCCTTCATTGACGTGAGAGAATAGCATCTCTTGGTCGATATAATCGACACAGCCTGGATAGTATCCGATCTTGCTGTCGATGGGGTAGTCCTCGACACTGATGAAGTTCTCATCGCCCTCTTCCTCCGCTTCAGCGGCAAGGACGGCCTGCAATACGGTGTGAGGAATCTCTGCTGCGGGTGGGCCACCGACGACGAGGTTGCGACGAATATCAACATATGAGTCGTAATCCACCAGTTGTGGGCAGGCAGTGGTGCATGCACCGCATGTCAGGCAGGAATACATCGGAACTCCGTCATGTTCGTTGTTCCATGTGTTGTAGATGATGTTCAATTTATCACCAGCATTGAACAGCCGAACAGGACAAGCATCATCGCAGAGGTCACAATCGTAACACTTGTTCATCTCAAACTCATAGCCACGTCCCATCTTTCTCAGGATGGCCCAAACCACTGCACCGATAGCCAGAGGTGGGATGAAGAGGCTGTAGGTCAACTTGGCGTCCAAGCTTTTGGGATTGACATGATATCCAGGGTTCTCAATGATCTCGTAGGAGTCATCTCCGCCCATGGCGATCATTCCTCCTGCATCTGAGAGATTGACGGTACTCCCACTATCCTTGTAGATGAGAAGTGGCTGGTAGGAGGAAATCACCCAAGAACTGCTGATGCTGACATTTGATGGGATTTCAATGCTGCTGAGACTGAATTCAGCACTGTAGGTTCCTGGTGCCAACTCGGTTGTCAGGGCTTCACAATCATTGGCTCTGGCAGCGAGGTTTCCACTGCTGTCGAACAACTTCAGATCTGCATCGACCAGAGTCGTGGTCAGGACTCCATTCGTTTTCCTCTGCTCTGGGTTCGTGTTGCGATACTCACAGGAAAAGTCAGTGATGACAGAATCCAACCACGTATCGTCAATGGTGATGCTCTGGGTCTGGGTGAAGGCGAAGGTGCCGCTGCGTTCATCTGAACCAATACCACCGTTGACTCCAGCCTCCCTGTCCTGATGATTATTTACATCAGCAAAATCGATGATGATTGATTGAGTCGGTTGATACAGGGTCCAGTCGAGCCAATCCTCAGCTGGAACGATGAGATCATCATACTTGCCATCGGTGAATTCGTTTGCTGAATGTATTTCGGTATCAAGAGGTTGACTTCTCATCTTATAGAGTTCTTCTTCAGTCTCCATCGCTCCGAATCCATCGGCATCCCAGAAACCATTGTTGTATATCGGCCATGTCCAGGCGCTGATCAGGATGGCGATGATGGCTCCACCGACAGCTATCTGTTTGCCCAGTTTTGGAGTTGTTCGTAAACCAATACTGTTGATCAAGAACCATCTGGTGCCGAAGTAGATGGCGAACCAGATGACAATTCCGGTCATCACCCACGGTAACGCATTGAAGAGTTCAGCCATCCACGGTTCTCTGATTCCACAAACAAGGTCCCCATGGCTGTCGAGACGACAGAAATCTGCACGGTTCTTACCATATAACTCGAGGAAGATATTGATTGAGAATACCGAGATGAACCAAACGTGAGCAAGATAGATCGCACCGGCAGTTGCAAAGACAGGGTCCTCAACACCTCTCTTGGCACGGCCTCCGAGGAATGGTGGTAGTGCAAGGATGCCAACAGGGATGCCGGTCAGGAAGGAACCCCACCATGCTGCGTTCCATGGGAACACTGGCTGTCCAAAGAAGTCGCCAATGGGTCCAAGTGGCACGTCGAACTGTGGTAGGTACTCACCCCATCGCAGATATCCATAGGAGAACAATACATACCAATCAGGGAATACGAAACCTGCTTGAGCGAAGGGGTCTGCAGCACTGTGCAGCGGGGGTGGAATCAACCAGGAGTAGAATGAGAGGACCGCGAGAATGGCTGCAAAGATGATGCTGTCTCTGATCACCTCGTGCGGCCAGAAACCGTGTCCGAGTTTGGTACGGATTCGCTTTTCACCAACATCCTTGAGCTTTGCCTTCTCAGTCATGTAGGTGTCCGCAACCCTTCCGAAATTCTCTATGAGTCCCATTTTTTCACCTCCATCAATGCGGCTCCGCAATTCCTTGAACCCAGACGATGAACATGTGTACGATGATCAACGCGGTAACGATAACTGGTAGGATGAAAACGTGAATGAAATACATTCGAGTGACTGTTCCTCCTGAAAGGCTGGTGCCACCGAACAACAGTGTTGCGATGTATTTCCCGATCAGTGGTGAAGAGTTACTCATATTGATTCCAATGGTTGCTGCACCAAATGCCAGAGCATCCCACGGTAATAGGTATCCTGAATATCCGAACACGATGGTCAGGAACATCAGAGCAACCCCGATGAGCCAGTTCAATTCTCGAGGGTTTCTGTAAGCTCCAGTGAAGTATACTCGACACATATGCAGGAAAACTGAGGCCACCATGAAGTGGGTGGCCCAATGATGCAAGGATCTGACGATGTAGCCGAATGGCAGGTCGATCATGATGAATTGCATACTCGCATATGCAGGACTGGGGTCACCATCGCCACCAGGGACATAGTAGATTCCGAGCACGGTCCCTGTGATGACTAGAATGATGAAGGCGATGAAAGAGATTCCACCTAGGCAGTATAGGGGATACCAATACCAGATGATGCGTAACTTGTATTTCTCAGCGTGAGATAGTGGCATCTGTCGATGCATGTCATAATATGCATCCTTTGACATCGACCAGTAATCCTGAACTCTGAAACGGGTATCAAGCCATGAGAATACCCAAAGGAAAGAGCGTTCAGCGATTCCCATCTTTCCGCTTGACTCCACAGCTCTGAGGATGTCGCGGCGCGGCATATCTTGATTCTCTTTACGAAGTGTGAAGGCGACCAGTACGGTGATGAAGGCGATGAAGAACCACAGAACCCAGAATATCGTGCTCATCAAATCACCTCAATCACAATATGTCAACCAGTCGAGGGTTGAGACTCCATCTATAGTCAGTACGTTTCCTTCTATCGTGCCATCAGAGTTGATGATCACTGGAATCAAAGGCAACCCTACCGGTGCAGGTCCACCGGAACGACGGATTCCTGCGTACTTGAATAGCTGGCCATTGGCCCTGTTCCTGTTGGAGTTCATCTCCAGCATGGTTGGGTCGAAACGACTTGAATGGCAGATGCAGAACAACTTGGTCCCTCCACTATCGGTGCCTCCAGCAGACCAATGGTCTTCAGTGAATGTATTGTCAACCAATTGCCAACCTGGGATACAGCAGAGATGAGTGCAACGGGAGAATATCATCACAATGTCAGAATCTGGGAAAATGAGTGGTTCCTTTTCCACGAGATCTTCAAAGTGCCCGACATATTTTCCTGTCGCATCGTATCCTTCGGCGGTCTGGAAACGAGGTTTGTTATCGACGACCGGAGTTCCAGCATTCTGTGAATTGGGAATGTAACTGACAGTCACAGGAAGTCCTTGCCAGACTCCAGATGCTCCAGAAGTGCCAGTCTTGGCGTTGCTAGCTTTGGCAACGAAATCATCTTTCTTCATCTCTTGCAGATGCATTGCTCCATACCAGGCAGTATCTTCACGGCCTTTGGCCCAGTATTTCACTGCCGAATCTCCTTCC
>CALCOQ010000290.1 GCA_937897005.1 uncultured euryarchaeote | reverse complement strand
TCCTTCGATGTGTGATGTTGTTGAATGGACGTGCTGAGCGTTGTTCTCAGTCCAGTGCTCAACTTCCCCTGTAGCTCCAATACTCCGAAAGCCACATCCCATGTGGCCCTACCCACGGAACATGGTCGACGATATGGCTCTGCGATATCGCAACACTGTTCTCATCGATGATGACCAAAAAACCCATCATGGTGACTTCCTGATTCATCCAGATGGAAATTGGTCGCTATCCAAGGGTGATGAAGATGTACAGGAGGATTTTGATGGCTCTTCACGTCTACTGACCCGCACTTTTCAGAACTGGCATACGCATCTTGCTATGCAGTTGAATGCGAGAGATTTCAGCGATGGCTATCCCCTCAAGGAATGGTTGGAAAAAGCAATTTTTCCAACCGAGGAACGAATCTCAGTAGAGATGGTCAAGGCTGGTTCATATGCAGGTGCTGCCGAATTGATTCGTACCGGTTCCTCCTTCTGTGCTGATATGTACTTCTATCCGGCAACCACCGCTGCTGTTCTCGATGATGCTGGATTGAGAGGGCTCATTGGAGGTCCGGTTTCTGATTGGGCCTTGCCATCCCATCCTGATGCCGGCTCAGCATTGAATGAACTGGATGGATTGCTGGCGAACAATGGTTCTCATCCTCGAATCGACTATGCCATCGCTACCCATTCAATCTACTTGTGTACTCAGGAAACATTGGAGCAGGCAAGGGATCTGGCTGCAAAACATGGTGCTGTATGTCATATCCACGTCAGCGAAACTCGTAAGGAAGTCGCTGATTGTAAAGCCAAGACAGGACTCTATCCCTTTGAGTATCTTGATTCCATTGATTTCCTCAAGCCAGGAACCATCTGTGCTCATTCCTCCTGGGTGAAGAAGAGCGAATATGCGATGATGGCTGAACGTGGAGTAAAGGCGGTCCATTGTCCATCATCAAACATGAAACTGGCCTGTGGAGGAACCATGTCCTGGTCAGCTGTGAAGGGGGCTGGAATCGACCTGAGGATTGGTACTGATGGAGGTGGGAGCAGCGGAAATGGCCTCGATATGCGAGCAGAGACTAAACTCGCCAGTCTGGTCCAGAGACATGATCACTGGGACCCGACCATGATGCCAGCGAAGGAGGTCTTCTCTATCGCCAGTAAGGGGAGCAAGGACTGGGCTGCTTGGAATCTCGATGATATCAGGATGAGGCCACTCGGTGCATCATCCAACCGTCATCTCTCGAATCTGATATTCTCTGGAGCAGATTGTCTCGACATGGTGGTAGATGGAAGAATGCTACGCAGAGATGGCGAGACCATCAGCATCAATGAAAGTAAGGCAATTGAAGAACTCGATGCTGCAGTCTCTGTCTATTACGAAGGGCTGGAATGAACTCACATGTATAGGAATGCGAGTGCGATGATGATATAGGTCGCCAGTAACATGACTCCCTCCAGCCAATTGGTTTCTCCATCCTGCACGATGGCATTGGTAATCAGCACGGCGACCAGACAAACCACCGTTTCAAAAAGACCAAATTGTAGACTCATACCTACTCCTAATGCCCACCCCATCAAGACCATCAATGGAGCAACGAGCAATGCAATCTG
>CALCOQ010000289.1 GCA_937897005.1 uncultured euryarchaeote | reverse complement strand
TAATCTCTTCACCGATTATTGCATATGGACTTCGAGTGATATCGACTCCCACTATTTCTTCGAATTGGCCAGACATTGCTGCTGCATTTACTAGAATCCCATGATTTATTCCAATATCCAGAAGCGACTTCCCAGTAGTAATTTGCAAACAGGTCTTATACCTACGTGCATCAGGTTCTTGAACAGTGAAATCTGCTCTTGCATCTGTAAACATCATGATGGTTTCGTCTACAAGGTCTGATGCATCGTGGCTTTCCATGATGTCTCCAATACCATGATTGAGAAAACCATTACGGTACAACATTGAGATTCTTGCTCCGAGTTTCCCTGAAACGAATGTTCATGTCCATCCTATGCCACGCGGACTCGTCCGTAGGACGAGGTGAAGGCCATGGTCGACCAACTTCCGAATCTAGGTAGAGAGTCGGAGATGCTTTCTGCAATGGGCATGGCCTCGATGGATGAGTTGTTCGCAGACATTCCTGAAGAGGTGAGGATGAATGCCACACTACCACTCCCAGGCCCACAGAGCGAGGAGGAGATTCTTACAGACGCTCGGCGACTGTTGGGTGCCAATGTTCCTCTTTCACAGAGGGTCTCGTTCCTCGGGGCTGGATTGTATCGTAATTTCGTCCCAAGCGCAGTTTTCCAGTTGATCAATCGAGGTGAATTCCTTACTGCGTATACGCCATATCAGCCCGAGGTTTCACAAGGAATGCTTCAGGCGATGTGGGAGTTTCAATCCATGGTTGCTGACCTTGTCGGTCTGCCGATATCGAACGTCAGTGTCTATGATGGCTCCACTGCTGCTGCGGAGGCATTGACCTGTGCAATCAGAGTCCACAATCGTAAGGCCTTGCAGAAGGATACCATCTGGGTCAGCGAGCTGGTTCCACCAGACAGGTTGAGTGTGATTCACAATTATACGCAAGGAGGGGGCGTTGAGGTCAAGACTCTCAAGCACCTTGATGATGGCACACTGGACCTTGCATCTGCAGCCAGAGCATCCGGTTCTTGTGGAGTCTATGTCGAACAGCCGAATCCATTCGGAATCCTCGATGAAGGCTTGGTTGGCTTGAAAGATATACTTGGAGACAACACTGCCCTGATCGTTGGTGTGCAACCGACGTCATTGGGAATCATTGAGGCTCCAGGTGTATATGGGGCCGACATCGTGGTTGGGGAAGGACAGCCATTGGGTAGTCCACTCACCTTTGGCGGCCCAATCTATGGAATCTTCGCTTGTAAGGAAGCATACCTTCGGCAGATGCCAGGGCGTATCGTGGGGCGTTCCATCGATGGCGAGGGCAGGGAAGCTTACTGTTTGACCCTGTCAACCCGTGAACAGCACATTCGCCGTCATAGAGCAACCTCCAACATCTGCACCAATGAGACACTCATCGCATTGATGGGAGCGATGCACATGGCACTGCTGGGTCCAGAGGGAATGCGTGACCTTGCGATCCGTAACATGGCTGCTTGTCAATCTCTCAAGGCCCAGATTGAAGATACTCCGCGTCTATCCTTGCTTCACCCTGACGCTGCGCATTACAATGAATTCGCTATTTCATTGCCGGGAAAGGCTGCTGATGCATTGAGATATCTGGATGATAATGGAATCATTGGAGGTTTTGATCTCTCGACCTGGTATCCGGAACTGACGAATCAGTTATTGGTGTGTGCTACCGATCAGACCAGTTCACAGGATATCGATTCACTGATCAGGCATCTGGGTCACTGGGCCAAGGAGGTGAAGAGATGAGTCACTTACACACTCACCAAGGTGCCGAAGGTGCTGGATATTCCCAGCCCCCTCCGCTGGTATCCCTCGATTCACTCAACATTCCCGTAGGGTTGAGAAGGCAGACACTGCCCGCATTGCCGAGATTGTCTGAACCAGAGGTGGTCAGACATTATACATGGTTGTCAACTCGAAATTTCGGTATCGATACGGGCTTCTATCCACTAGGTTCCTGCACCATGAAGCACAATCCCCGTGTCAACGAAGTCATTGCTCAGATACCCGGAATTGCAGATATCCATCCGCTACAGCCGGAGAATCACCTTCAAGGCCTACTCTGCATCTTCTATGAGATGCAGGAGATGTTGGCTACATGCTCTGGGATGGATGCAGTCACTCTACAACCGGTGGCTGGAGCCCAAGGAGAGTTCGCGGCAATCCGTTGTATTCAGGAATATCATCGAATGATCGGTCAACAGGAGAGAAACAAGGTCATCGTTCCAGATTCCGCTCACGGAACCAATCCTGCCAGTGCGGCGATGGCGGGATACGAGATAGTGGAGATTCCAAGTGCTGAAGATGGGCGTCTGGACCTTGAGGTTCTGCGCTCTGCGGTTGGAGATGATACAGCGGCGAT
>CALCOQ010000288.1 GCA_937897005.1 uncultured euryarchaeote | reverse complement strand
CTGGAAGAGATTGTGACTGGTACGATCTCATCAGCAAAAACATCGTTATCGATGGATGAAGCAGTTCTGGCATGACTGAGTGCGGCGAATTCATCCACCTCCTCGCGGGTGACTCCCTTGCGCTTGCACAACTCGTCACTGGTCTGAGCCATGAACAGCCCACAAGTCATATCCTGCAGATTGGTGAACATGTAATCCTCGACCTTGGGTGCTCTTCCAAGCCTCCATCCCTCTCTTGCTCCCCGCAGGACATGAGGTGCTTGCGATAGGTTCTCCATTCCTCCAGCTACCACCGTGTTTGCTTCACCGAGCATTATCATCTGCGCTCCACTGATGATGGATTGAACTCCACTGCCACAGATACGCGACAAGGTGAGCATCGGTACCTGTTCTGGAATGCCCGCCTGAAGGCCGGCGTGTCGACTTCCATAGATGGATTGTGAATTGGTCTGCAGGGCATATCCCATCACCACGTGATCGACAGTGGCAGGGTCTGTTCCTGTCTTCTCAAGAGCACCCTTGATGGCGATTGCGCCGAGTTCCTCGGCTCGCAGAGTCTTCAGTGCTCCACCGGGCTTGCCATCGCCTCGCTTGCCTCCAACCCACTCACAGAATGGAGTACGTGCACCGCCGAGGATGACTACATCTTCACCAGCCATGTTCAGCCGAACTGATACCGGTTATTGAGTGATACGTTTGCCCCTTCAGAAGTATTCGGACATGTTCAAAGGAAGACCTGCTTGCTGTGCAGACCAACCTTGGGCCCAATCCACTTTGACGAACAGTTTCGACGAATTGCTTCCCTGTGGCGCTCCGACCAGATCTCAATTCACTCGGACCGATATGTTGGTTCCAATGCTTCTGGAACACCATCGCTCTGTCTTTACTCGATGCCAAACAAGATGGCACTGTATGATACATTACAGTCTCTGTTCTTGTTTTGCGCAGGAAACGAGCAAGCACTTCCGGCATCATCTTCGATAACCAGGTATCCTGCATGAAACGAGATGTCCCCCCAATCTGGCAGTTCAGTAGCCATTTCGCCACGACACCTTCCTAAACTGAAAACTAATTCAGACGAGGAACAATGCGATTCCGCCCAACAACATGATGGCAGGTATGATGACCATCTCGAATCCAGATCTCATGGTTCCTAAATTAGACAGTTCAGTTCCTCTACGGATGATGGTCTTGACACCGGGCGCATCCTCACCATTGACATTCAACAATGTATGCTGTACAGTGACATCACAACCCTCGGTTTCAGCCTCTTCCCTACTCCTAGGAACTGTATTGCCCATCACATAGACCGGGTTGCCGATACGCAATCCCCAAAGTGTCCATCTGTGCTTTTTGATCCTGCCCTGACCCAAAAGGTTCGAAGCCATTTGTCCAAACAACTCCTTGCCGATGGTATCATCATGCTTTGAT
>CALCOQ010000287.1 GCA_937897005.1 uncultured euryarchaeote | reverse complement strand
TGGTGGAGCGTGGGACTGTTAATCCCAAGGTCGCCGGTTCGAACCCGGCAAGCGGCGCTCTGTATGTGCATTCATGAGGTTGCGAAGCACGTATCATTATGTTCAAGGAATACACGTATTCAGTCTTCAAGTTCAGCATCAAGAACCTCGGCCTCAAGAATGATATCATCTTGTTCCTTCATCTGGGTGGCTGTTTCCAACAATGAGGTCCTTGCAGAAGTCTTGACCACAGGTGGTGGGGAGAACTCTTGTTCCTCAACAGGATCCATGAGGCTGGCCTCAACCACTTCTGCATCCATCACCACCGTTTCTGGACTCCCAATGTCATTCCATCTTCGTTCTCGCCAAGAGAGGTAAGCCTCTCGTGATTGTTCGTTCATCGCTATGATGAAGACCATCAACAATAATGCCAACAAGGTAGGGAGCCACCAATTATCTGCCATCCATGCGAACATTCCAGTGAAACCTGATTGTTGGGATTCTCCATCGGCAGCAGCATCGATATGCTGGAAGAATGTTCGATCCATAGATACTGAGGTTGATGATGCTCCAGACACTGACCAATCTCGGGATTGAACCCTATCCATCTCCACCTTGCCCGGAGCCAACCAGACCTCTACATGAATTGAATATGGAGAACGCGGGCCGGGTGTGCTCGGATTGGGAGTCAAACATGTTCCAATCGCATTTCCTTGTACGTCAAAACCCCACCAACCTCCATTTTCCATTCCGCCAACAAATTCAATCTCATCACCATTGACATCACCATTCTCGTAGGAGCCGTCGCCATCAGCATCGAGAGCAAGTCTAAGATTGGCACCAGTGGGACAAAGGATATTGCTTGAAAGTGGAGTGTATTCCATCGTCGCCACGACTCTTGTGGTACCCTTGGGCATCCAGATCTCCTTGCGATGAGCGCTTGCAGGTGGGAAGTCACTACCCGAGGCGAACACTGCGAACTCGCCCTCCCATTCAGCATCCAACTGGTCGCCCTTGACTGTTTCAACCTCATCATGAATGACCGTTTGCGAGATGTTGTACGCATCCCAGACCGTTGCATCTGGGTCATCCTCACGCAATTGTTCCAGAGTCAATGCCAGAGCAACGGCCTCCTCTGAATCGATGAGTCCGTATCCTTGAACGTGATCGAGTTCTCTTCCATCAAGACCAGTGGCTGAAGAATCTGCTAGATTGTCTCCACTCTCAATGCGGTTTGCTGTCAATTTCATGATCAATTCAACCTCATGAATCGGGCGTTTTGCTGTGACTGGGGGGGATATCCCTGAGGGGTCGTGCAATTCAACATCCCCTTCAACAGCCAGATCCTCGTCGACCAT
>CALCOQ010000286.1 GCA_937897005.1 uncultured euryarchaeote | reverse complement strand
CTAGAGAAGCTGCGGATGAACATATGCAGAAGAATGGAGGTACCTGCTGGGTTGCCGGAGCGATCGGGCCCACCAATGCTACACTTTCTGCATCAACAGATGTCGATGATGCTTCGCATCGTTCCTCGACATGGGATGACCTTTATTCCGCATATCTGGAACAGGCCAAAGGACTGATCGAAGGCGGATGCGATATCATCTTGATCGAGACCATCTTCGATGTTTTGAATGCCAAAGCCGCCATCAAGGCTTGCAAAGATGCCTTTGATGAATCAGCATTGCAACTACCGATAATCATCTCTGTGACCTTCATCCAGGAGGGAGGTGACAGAACGGTCTTCGGACAAAGTGTTGAGGCTTTTTGGGAAACTGTACGACACGCAGACCCGATCTCTGTTGGAATGAACTGTGGACTTGGAGCCACTGGTCTGCGCGGTAAACTGAGCACCCTGTCCCGTCTTGCTGATACCAACGTTCACCTCTATCCAAATGCTGGTCTACCGAATCCACTTTCCCCATCGGGTTTTGATGAAACTCCAGAATTGACTGCAGCCCATATCAGACACTTGGCCAACGATGGATTACTGAATCTTGCAGGTGGATGTTGCGGTACCACTCCAGACCACATCCAAGCGATAGCCCAAGCACTGCAGGGAATGAAACCAAGAGATATTCCTGAGAGTGCACGGCTTCCATCATATGCAGGACTGGATGTTTTCAGCGTCCATGACGATTCAAATCTGGTGATGGTTGGAGAGAGAACCAATGTCACCGGTTCAGCAAGATTCCGTAGGTTGATCTCCTCGAATGACCTTGAGGCTGCTCTTGACGTTGCCTTGGATCAAGTCAGAAACGGGGCTAACATTCTCGATGTCAACATGGATGAAGGATTGATTGAAAGCGAACAGATGATGACTGACTTCCTCAATCTGATCGCCACTGAACCTGATATCGCTTCACTTCCAATAATGGTTGATTCATCGAAATGGTCAGTGCTTGAAGCAGGCCTCAAATGCATTCAGGGAAAACCCATAGTCAATTCAATATCTCTCAAGGAAGGAGAAGAGGAATTTCTGTGTCAGGCTCGATTGGCTCGTAGATATGGGGCAGCAGTGGTTGTCATGGGCTTCGATGAAAAAGGACAGGCTGATACCCTTGAGAGAAAGGTTGAGATTGCAGCAAGAGCTCATTCACTATTACTGACCGAAGCAAATTTCCATCCAACAGATATCATCCATGATCCAAATATTCTCGCTATCGGTACCGGAATCGAAGAGCACTCCGCTTTTGCAGTCAACTTCATTGAAGCAGCCAGAGCGATAAGGAAGGAATGTCAAGGCGCAATGATAAGTGGAGGAGTGAGCAATCTATCTTTCTCATTCCGAGGTAATGATGTGGTTCGCCAAGCGATGCACGCAGTGTTCCTTCATCATGCAATCCGTTCAGGACTGACCATGGGAATCGTCAATCCCTCACACCTGACCATCCTTGAGGATGTGGATGAACGTCTGAAGGAGCTTGTAGAAGATGTGGTTCTGAATAGAAGAGAGGATGCTACGGATAGATTGGTCGAAGCCGCAGATTCATTTTCCCAGCAGATGGTCGAAAAGGAAGAGATCAAGGAATGGAGATCTCTTGATGTGGAGAAACGTTTGTCATATTCTCTGGTTCATGGAATCACTGACGACATTGAAGATGATGTTGCTGAGGCATTTGACCTGTTGAAGGAACCGCTATCCGTCATCGAGGGACCATTGATGGCAGGAATGGCGATCGTGGGCGAATTATTCGGTTCTGGAAAGATGTTCTTACCTCAGGTGGTGAAGAGTGCTCGCGTGATGAAGAAAGCGGTAGCATGGTTGGAACCACATATGCAGTCGGAAGGGGTTGAGAGAACCAGCCGTGCTGAGATTGTCATGGCCACGGTCAAAGGAGATGTCCATGACATTGGTAAGAACATCGTAGGAATTGTTCTGCAGTGCAATGATTACAAGGTCCACGACCTTGGTGTGATGGTGTCGTGCGAGACGATACTTGAGAAGGCAGTGGAAGTGAATGCAGACATCATAGGACTCTCAGGACTGATCACTCCATCTCTCGATGAAATGATGAGAGTCGCTGCGGAGATGAATAGGCGAGGGATGTCCACTCCATTGCTGATTGGGGGGGCAACCACCTCAAGACAGCATACTGCGGTTCGAATCTCACCCAAATATGACCATGAAGTGGTTCATGTTCGGGATGCATCATTGGTCTCAGCAGTGATTGGAGACCTTCTTGACCCAGAACGTAGAATCACCTTCAACCAGAATCTTGCAAGCGAAGAGAAAAGGCTAGCAGCGCTTCATCAAAGACGAATGTCGAATCCGTTGCTCAATCTGGATAGAGCCAGAGAGAGAAAGCCAGAACTGGAATTCACTCCTGAAACCATGGCTGAACCCGAGGCACTCGGTCTTGTACATGAAGAGATAACTCTTCATGAAGCCGCCGAACATATCGACTGGACCTTCTTCTTCACTGCTTGGGAGATGAAAGGACGTTATCCTGCAATACTTGATGACCCGGAAAAGGGACCTGTG
>CALCOQ010000285.1 GCA_937897005.1 uncultured euryarchaeote | reverse complement strand
GTTGTTCTCAGTATCGCAGAGCAGGAGAACAGCTCCTCTATCTGCCGCTTGGTTTCTTGCCACGAGAATGGAGTCACTTCTATAGGAAGGGAGAATGCGCCCAGAGTTTCCACCTGTTTGCGGTCATCTGCAACCACGATCATTGCAGCAGCCGCCTGTGCCACTATCTTTTCTCGCAGCAGTGCTCCACCGCCTCCTTTGATGAGTTGCAGTTCAGAATCGAATTCATCGGCTCCATCGATGACGATATCAAGTCCACTCAAGGAACCTAGTTCCTGTAATGGGATGCCAACTTCCTTGGCCAGTATCTCAGTTTCAACCGAGGTCGGGACTCCGACGATATGCAAGCCTTCGGATACTCTTCGTCCTAATTCAATGACAGTGTATTTGACTGTCGAGCCGGTCCCTAGTCCGACCTTCATCCCATCTTTGACGAAGGCAGCGGCAGCGATTCCAGCCTCGGCTTTCAGGGCTTCAACATCGGCTCCCATGAACCTGTGGCGGCCCTAAGGGCCGATATTCGTTTCTGAGAAGAAATATTGCTGAAATGTGTAGGCATGTGACGGAAGTCCCTTAGAACGTTGACGTTATCACCGTCTGTTCATGTACCGAAGCAACATACCCGTCCGGCCGATATTTTTGGCTTGGTTGATGATGATGATGAGCATGGCACCCTTGTTCGGCTTGAATGCCGAGATGGGAGAGAATGAACTTGAAATGGAATCCAACGGCGATGAAACTCGCTCGCATGTGGATCTTGGATATTCGATAGTGAATGTACCGCAGTGGAGCGATGGGATGAGTGATCAGTACAAGATTGAAATTCCAAATGGCCATACTGTAGACTCGATGACGATGTCGATGGAATCTCAGATATTGCCTCGGTATGAGGAGTTTTCATGGGAGCAAGGAACAGATTTCAATGACAGCAGATCAAAATTCGAGAACATTCAACACAATGATAGCGGCATCAAGGTTCTGCCACAAGGAGTATTGTTTGATTTTGAGAATGGCACCGGTGCGCAGTGGACACTCCACAACGGAATTTGGAACGTAGGGCAGGACACAGGTCTTTCTGGTTCCAGAGTGACCTCTGGAAGCAACGCTCTTTACACCTACACAGGGAGTTATCCAAACTACCTGAGTACCACATATTGGGCAACCAGTCCTAGTATCAATTGTTCTCATTGCAGTGGGGGCTGGGAGATGTCTTTCCAGCGCCGACTTGGAATCGAGTCCTATTATTATGACCATGCCTACATCCAGGTCAAGAACCCAAGTGGAAACTGGGTCAGTCTTTGGTCTCATTCTACGTCCACGATAAACGAAGCATCGTTCAGTAAACAAACATACACGATATCAACCCATATCGCCAACAATCCTGATTTCCAGATCAGATTCGGAATTGGTTCAACCGATGGTTCGGTCACCTATACTGGCTGGAACATTGACGATGTCATGATCACACCAACTTCTGGAGTATCGAATCAAGGCGGGTGGTGGCAATCGCCTTCATTCGGCCATGCAAGTACTGCCGATCTGCCGATGGCTCCCGGACCATATGGTCTGATGTCGTTGGTCGGGGTGTTTCCAACGGGTTCCACCACTCTATGGAGTGTTCTGGATGCCGAGTTGGAGACTCCGATTCCAGGCTTTGAGGACAGGGATGAAATGATTATGGATCTTGGAACCATAGATTGGCTCTTACATCCTGCTATCAAGTTCAAGATTGAGTTGAATGAAGGCTCGGGCGGCTCGCCATGGATAAAATCGATCAACATGATGGGGCGTTGGCGCAGTGAGTTCATTCAGTATGTGGTTGACGATGGCTGGTACCTTGAGAATTGTAGTTGGGTTGAGGCGAGTGGCTCAGGAGAGTTGAGAGGAAATTCTGTTGGTAAGGCAATTCCACCTGCATTCGATATTGCAAGGCCAACTTCCCGCATCGCCACTGATATCACCTCTTCTGGCCCAGTGGAATTTGGTTTCTACGATTTTGATGGGGTGTGGAAGCCTCTGCCAAACAAGGGTGTCACCGCTTTGGCAAAACCAATGTCTCATATCCAGTTCGAGATACGTTCACAAACTGGAACTTGGAGTGTCGATGAGTTCACAATAGATCTCAACGGAGGGGGGATGCCACAGGATCTCTCCATCGATATCGGCCATGATAGATTCAAAGAGTGGTCGATTTCCGATTCCTCACTCGGTTGGTTAGGACATCAGCAACGCTTTGCTAATGGAGCAAACTCCCATCAGATGAATCTGGTTTCAAACAACCCATATGATGTCGAGGTTGTTCTACCGCAATTCGATGTCCATTCGTTGAGCCTTGAAATGGTGCCCACTACAACAGAGGTCACCGACCTTGAAGTCGAGGTTATTGTCGATGGTCTCAGCATCGCTGTGCGACAATTGAATGACCTTGAGGATTCAACATTGCTGGTATTGACTGAGTCGGAATTGCTTGCCCTTTCATCAGGGCTTGAGAACAGCAGCAGCACTGTGGTCGGGGCAACGCTAGACACCTCTAGAATCAAATTCCGATTTGTAGCGGCCGCAGGTGATTTGTTGATCAGAGGTTTGTCCACCATACAATACCCCTCCTTTGAGGTTGAATTCACACCCGATTCTTCATTGATCATGGCCGTCAATGATCTTGCTTCTGATTATCTTGGGGCTGGAAACAATCTGTTGCTACCATTGACCGTGACAATGTCATTACCTGGTTCTGTGAGACTCGGATTACTCGATGTTGAAACCTCTCAGAGCAGTATTACCACCGTTCTCATGTGGAGCAACAGCAGTACGATATTGACTGCTTCAGAAGAGTGGATCGAGGTTCAGGCCCGACATCAAATATTCAATGGCACCATGACAGGGGTTCAGTTCGATGTCACCTTTCGGGCTGGTCGAATCAGTTTCATCCAAGAACTTTCAGGCAATGTTTCACTTCTCTACGGTGATGGTTCTTTGATTGAATTATCCGACGACGTGTCTCCAGCAATAATGACCAGTAACGACTTCCTGACTGAACATCGTTTCCAGATCAGCAGAGACTGGGACGATGAAGAGTGGGTGGACATCAGAATCCGGCCATTGATGAGCAGCGGAATCCGTGGTTTGTCAAAAGTCGAGAAGTTTGGACAAGGTCCAGTCAATGGTGTCGAGAATGATCTCGAGGTCACCGATTGGTGGGTAAGGAATTCAGTAGGAGAACGTGTACCTCTTTCATCTCCATATCTGAAAACCGGTTCATGGGTCGATGTCCTTGTCAAGATAAAATTCGAGGACACGGGATGGCAGACTCCGCGTATCGGTGAAGTGGATGTTGAATTGTTTCTGGATGGCATCTCCAAGGTAACTGGAACCGTTGATTCCAATGGTCTGGCTACCCTTCCCATGCTGGTCCCTTCCAGTGCTTTTGCGATTGAGATCACCATTAACGTCTCAGCTGGCCCAAGTCAAGAAATCATCTGGCTGATTGCAGAGAATCAATCATTCTTCACTGATTCCTTGGCTCCAACACTATTGGCAAGCAACATGCGTTTCCATGATCACAGACCGTCTTCACAAGCCCAGTATCTTGAATTCACGATCGGTGATGTTCCTGTCCTGCCGAATTCTGCTACATTGATGCTGTGGCGTTCGTGGTTGGATGATACTGATGATGATGGAATTCCAGATGATGGTGAGCATTTTTCCCTTTCTTTGAATGTTCCTTCAGTGCTCAATAATTCTCAAGGGATATATACCGCACATCTCAACGATTTATCAGCAGCACAAGGCGAGACAGTCTCGGGTTTCCTGCTCGCTTCCGACCCTGCTGGAAACGAATTGATAGGGGGTGGAGGCCCGGGCTCAGATAATCATCTCTTCCTGTATCAGATCAAGAATGATGGCGCCCCATTGGTCCATTCTTCCGCAGCAGGTCACGTAGATGGAAGGACGTCTTGGATGCACCCAGGTGAGTTACAACACATGCAATTCCCATTCGATGAACCAAATGGGCGTAGTGATGTAGCCAATATCCGCATCGAGTTGGCCAGCACAGTTCCAACCTCGCCCATGGAAATTGTTTGGAGCGGCACAGATGGGATTTGTTCGAGTTCAGATCCGTATTTGGAAGTGATATCCTGTGGATTGTTATCGCGCAGCGATGATCCAAGCCCATATGCCATGGATCTGGTTTTTGATGTCAAATTCAAGATCGGTTGGGAGATGCAACCCGACCCATTCACACAGAGAGAGCCAACGGTGGAAGTGTCTGACAGGGCATCCCAGAGTTCATTCTCTGTTTTGCCACATCTGCGTTGGCGCTTCAGCACCGATCTGATGATAGATACATCCAGTATCTCAGTTGGAACTGCAGGAGACGATGTGGATGCCAGTGGCGCTTGGGTGAAACCAGGCCAATCGATCACGGTTTCAGGTTTGATACGGTGGGAGGATTCAGGAGAATTAGCAATTCAAACATTCGATGTTCTTGGCCGTTTCCGCGGCTTCAATATCTGGGCTCTCTCAGAGAATGGCTCATTCAGTATGCAATTGACGATGTCGGCAGAAACTGGTGAACACCCTCTTGTCCTGTCATTGGGCAATCTGCCAGCAATGGCAAATGACGTCACAGACCGCGATGAAGCAACAATCTGGTTCGTTGTCGATGCAACCGCTCCTCGCATCAGCGATGTCCTGGCCCCGCGTTCAGATGCAGAGATTCCATTGGACTCATTGCCCTCAATTGAGATTGAGTTCCGGATCCATGAAGATATCCAGATGTCGGCCGAGAACTTGGTGTTGAATTGGAGGCTCAGGGAATTCGATACCAATTCCCTTCCATTGGCAGAGGGAAGCGTGAATGCTTCACTTGCAGATGCACGCAGCAGTGGTTCGACAATTCCTGCAATGGCATTATTGGAGATTGACTCCATCGTCGACATCAGGCAGTTCGAGAAACAAGTGATTCTCGAGGTCTGGGTGTCTGGATACGATGCAGCCGGTAATGAAATGTCCAGATACCTCAATTCTGACGAATCCCCCATGGCCACATGGAATATCGAAAGAGTACAAGCAATATTTGTTCTCAGTGGAGAGATTGGAACCTCAGTAGATGGAGTGGCCTTGGTCGGGGAAGAGTTGGTCATCGATGTAAATGTGCTCAACATGGGTCGGATGAACGGTACTGTCAGAGTCAGAGTGGAAGCAGTGGATATCGACCTGACCTCGAAGACCATCTTTGATTCCGATATTGGAATCGAGGCTGGGCAGACAGAGTTGGTGCGCGTCGATTGGCATCTCAAGAAGAATGGCGAGTACACCATGGTCATCTATCTTGACAATGCCATTGTTGGGGAAAGTGATGAGATACAGATACGGGATGCCGAGGATGATTCGTGGCTGAGCGGATCCATCGGCCAGGTCAATCCATTGTTCATCTGGGTTCTAGGATTGCTGTTGTTGTCATTATTGGTGGTACTGGGTGTATTCATGCGAAGTGCGGGTGATGATTCTGATTCTCTGTTGTATGAAGAGGACCAATATCTAGGCGGGGATGATTTCCACCCTCAGCCAATGGCTTCGCAGGATCAATATGTTCCAGCAGCGGTTCAGCAGGCTCCAGCCGCTCATGACCCTGCTACAGTCATGCCGTATGTGGCAGTTCCAGAGAGTCAGCCTACGGCATATTCTGGGCAAGTTGACCCCTATGCATCCAATGATCCACAATACAGCCCATATGCGGTTCAACAGAGTGATCAGAGATTTCACCAATGAGTCACAGGATTGAAGCCAAGTACACCTGCCATTGAGCGCTCGTGGAGGGAGCAGGAGGACCGCTGACAGGGTTGGACCCTGAGGAAAGTCCCCTCTCCTTAGTGCGAGCGGCCCGGGATGATCCGGGTGCCCGGGAGGGCAGGCACTGTAGCAGAAACGAACGGCAATGGGAGTGTACAATGATGTCGCAAGACGGAGATTTCTCAATTGTCGATGAAACGAACATCCCCGCTGGAGCAAGTCCAAACAGGCCTGTTGATGTAGCACGCGTAGGGCCGGGTAGGACGCATAGTTG
>CALCOQ010000284.1 GCA_937897005.1 uncultured euryarchaeote | reverse complement strand
CTGACGGTGATGGCTGGGCTGATTCAATAGATGCATTACCGCTTGAGCCTACGCAATGGCTGGATTCTGATGGAGATGGATATGGAGATAACATCAACGGTTACAAAGCTGACGACTGTCCACAGGTGGCTGGTGGCTCGATGGAGGACCGTCAGGGTTGCAAGGACAGTGACAGCGATGGTTGGTCAGATGCAGATCATATGTGGTCGATAGATGACGGAGCCGACGCGCTACCGAATGATCCTACCCAGTGGACTGATTTCGATGGTGATGGCTATGGCGATAACTATGGCAATCATTCATGGAGCAGTACCCGTCCTGAAGGATGGCCTGGCCAATATGAATTATTGGCGTTGAATCAGGATGCCTGCCCTATCCAGTTCGGTGATTCGACACAAGGAGAGGTTCTCGGCTGTTCCGACCGTGATGGAGATGGTTGGGCTGATTTCATCGATGCTTTTCCAGACGATTCACTGGAGCATCAGGACAGCGACAAAGATGGTGTAGCCGATGGCTCCGATGATTGCCCCAGTACCAATGGTGGCTCTGAGCACGATCGTAAGGGTTGTGTAGATCTAGACGGCGATGGTTGGTCAGACCCGGATGCACTGTGGACAGTTGGTAACGGTGCCGATGCTTTCCGAGAAGAACCGACACAGTGGAGTGATTCTGATGGCGATGGATACGGAGATAGTTCAGTCGGCAATCAACCTGATGCCTGTCCCAACACCTTCGGGACCTCGAGTAAAGAGGGTAATCTTGGATGTCCTCCAGCGACCGATGATGGAGGAGGAGACAGCGACGGACAGTCGATGGGTGGCGATACCAGTGGGCTGGCAGGATTAACAGATGGAGACCCAGTGACATGGGGATTATTGGTTGGCGGAGTCATCGCGGTGATTCTTCTCGTCATACTTCTGGTCAGAGGTGGGAGTGATGATGAAGAGGAATATGAAGACGAGGATGCTCTCTATCATCAGCAATACGCCTCAGCACTGGCTGCTCAAGACCCTCAGTATGCTCAGCAGCAACAGCACGCTCAGCAGCAACAATATGCTCAACAGCAGGAGCACGCTCAGCAGCAACAATATGCTCAGCATCAGCAGTATGCTCAACAGCAACAGGTTGCTACAGCCGGACCTGACCCTTCAGTAGTTGGTCAGATGAGGACGGATGGTAACGAATGGATCGAGTTCCCTCATGGTTCAGGAATGTGGTATTCAAGAGATGTAGCCACTCGAGCCTGGGTCCGTAGAATCTAATCCAGAGGATGGGGAACATCCTCTTCACCCAATGTCCATTTCAGGCATTTGATCACTCCATCAAGTGCTTTGGAATTCCTTGCCGCTTCCATCATTCCTTCGCGTTCACCATCTTCGCGGCATTGCTCAAACCAATCCTTCCACTTCTGCTTTCGTTCAATCGCCTGCTCAAGCATCTCTTCAATCTCTTCCCAGGTGCGATTATAATGGCGAATCGGCGTCGAACTCATGATACCACTTGAGGAATTGGGCATGTGGTCCCCTTCTTGAGGTTGATGCCGTCATTCATTCACTCAGTGCCATCTGGAAACTTGATTCCATGCCAGGCGCTGAATGCTGGGACCACCATGCCATCTCCAATCACACAGTCAGTGAGGCATGCTCCTTCCTCAACCACGGACCCACTGCCGATGATGGAATAACTGATTGAACAACCATCAGTGGCAACGCTGTTTGACATCATCAATGAACCTTTGACGGTGGCACTGGACATGATGTGGCAGTTTTCAAGAATGACTGAATCGACACTCTCTCCTTCGATATTGGCATTTGGTGAATTGAATCCATTCTTGCCTCTATCGCCTGGTGGTAGTTGAGTCCATAACCGCTCTTGTTCTTCGAGAATCACTCTTTGTGCTTTGAGGAGATCGGAAGGTCTACCAATATCGAACCAGATTCCAGAGATCGTGCTGCCTCGCAGAGCCATTCCCTTTTCGAGCATGGCTGGGAAGACCTGCCTGCTCCAGTCGAACTTTTCTGCTTCAGGAATCAACTCAAGAACTTCAGGTTCCAAGATATATAGGCCAGCGTTGATGACATTGCTGAATGCTTGTTCTGGAGTTGGCTTTTCTTGGAATTTCACAATCCACCCAGATCGTAATTCGCCATCCAGTTCTCCATTCAACTCCTGCGCCATTCCAACAATACCGTATTCGCTTGGGTCTTCTACTTCCCACAGTGCCATCGTGGCTGCAGCTCCAGATTCCTTGTGTTCTTTGAGCAGTGATGTTATGTCAAACGAAGCCAGAGTATCTCCTGAACCAACGATGAAGGTATCTTTCAGTTCGTCTTTCAGCAGACGTACTGAACCAGCGGTTCCCATTGGGACCTCTTCTTCATTGACCCATGCCTTGAGGCCTTCGGTATTCCATGATTCAACATGAGCGGATAACGATTCGCCTCTGTATCCAGTGGTGACGATGACCTCACAGATTCCAGCACTTGCCAAGGCATCCTTGACAAAATCGATGACAGGAATCCCTATGACCTCAACCATCGGTTTAGGTCTTTGAAGGGTCAGAGGGCGCAATCTCGTGCCCATCCCACCAGCCATGATGACGCCTTTCAAAGGAAACCCTCCTATTCCTTGCGCCAAGGTGTGATTCTCTTCTTCTTGTTCTTTGGTTTGCGCTTGGTCCTTTGGACCGTTTCTTTGGAGTCGGAATCCAAAGTTCCTCCGATGGACAGATTTCCTTCCTCCAGTAACGACTTGACCAGTTCGTCTGCAACTTCATCACTTTCAGAGCCAGTTTGCATTTCAGCGACCACAGAAGCATTGTGGTCAACGATCCAAGACTTGCGTTCATCCCGCTCGGCTTTCATCAATCCTTTGACCTCAGTCACTTGTTTCATCAACTCAAGTGTCTTTTCATGAATCTCGTTGGCTTTTTCCTTTTCTGCCACGAAGGCATCATGGAATCGGTCTCCCTCAGCCTTGAGGAAGTCGCGATGAGAGAACATCTCGTCCATGCCTTTGGATGCTTCATCAGCCTCGGAGACCTTCTCCAGCATCAATTGATGAGCATCGTCTGCTTCTTGTTTCATTCTAGCGATGGTTCCTTCGATATCATCGAGATCAATCTTTATCAGTTCTTGAGCCTTCAACTCCGGCTCTAGTTCTGCTAATCTCTTGTGCATATTCTGGACCACCTTAACCAATTCGTTCTCTTTTTTCAGTTTTATATCGCCTGAGGTTTCCAGACGTTCCTCTAACCCTTTCACTTCAGCACTGAGTTTATTGTATTCAGCTCCGACCGAGCGACCCTCGCGTTCGTTGTCACGAGATGAGCGCTGGCGTCCAAAGAGTTCTTTCATCTGAGATTGAATGGAATTCCTTCTATCCTTGTGCTTCTTCACAATCACCCTGATCGCCTTTATTTCTTCGAGTTTGACATCAAGTTTCTCTCGATGTTCCTTGTACTGTTTCTGTACCGCATTTCGTTGCTCAGCACTTCGGTTGGCATTGTCGTTGTGTTGACCACGTATCTCACGAAGTTTCGACAATCGTTTCTCCATTGCCTGAAGCCTGTCTCGCAGGTCTCCGCCGTCATCGGCAGCATCCTTGTTCGGACTAGAATCACCCTTGGACATGGCTGATGCGAAGGCTTGGACCGTTTCAATGCTATTCTCTTTCAGACACACTGGAAAAATGAGTGGAGTCTGGTCAATTACTCAGGAAATCCATGATCACTAGAGCGAATGCAGAGATCATCGCAACAGCACCAACAGCGATGGATATCAGCCCGCTGAGTTTGGTCAGCCTACGATTCCATTCGCTCTTCACTCTGAGATTCACGACCCGACCCAGAATCAGGTCTCCATCCTCATCTTCAAGACTCACAGAGACCGTTGCTTCTCCAAGTCGTTCAGGTAACAGTGTCAGCCAATTCAATTGTCCAACGTTCAGGAGGTTGGCAATAGCAGCCAGAACATCATCATCGCCCTCACTGGATAATGCTAGTTGTTCTGGAAGATTTGAGATCATTGAGGATGCAGGAGGCAGGCTCAGGTTGAGATGAATAGTACCTGGTCGGAAGTCCGGACTCTCAATCCTTAGTACCACGCTTCGAGTCTGTTCGCTGTTGTTGATCAATAGACAGAACAGACTCGCGTGTTCATAGACCACATTCTCCATGTCAACATCAAAGATCAGTTCACTGCTCTTGAGTCCCTGGATGTCAACTCGTAGTGAATGCTCGAGGCGGTCGAGGATTCTGAAGAATGAAGGGCAGCGAGACTTACACCGGTCAAGCAATTTTGCCCAGACCTCATCATTGAAGAATGGATGGTCAAGAATCCCATCAATATCATCATCAACGATGATCTCTGCCATTTCTCTTCGTCTGTCTTCGTTGGACAATGCACCTTTACGATGTAGATGAAGGATGTAGAACATTCTCTCCCTACCGATAACCGGATCGAAACCCGGTTGCAATGCAGTGCGGAAACGTTGCATGAAATCTTCAAATCTCATTCTAAGGAATGGGTCCATGTGGGTCAACATCAAGTCCGAGAAAACTTGGCCAAGCAGAGCGGGATGAACAGGTGGCTCGTAAACCGAAAGAACCCCTCCCGGTTCAGCAGTACTGTAGAGTGTTTCTTTACTGATCATATGCAATCCAAGGGCGAGCATCGTGACTCCGATTCCCAGTAACAGCACAGTCTGCCCATTTTCAGAACTCTTGTCGCTGAAAAGACTGAACAAGAGTAGAATCAATGCACAGATGCATAGAATCAGTGTGGTGGTCCGATTGCGCAAGGTTCCAGTGGTCATGGATTTGAAAGCAGGATATCCATGCATGCTTGAGAATGGGCGCCCCATCTTCTGGAATCGTTCAACTTCATCTGACATGATTGATTGAGTCACCCAGAGGCGTTGCCGAGTCAACAAGATTCCAAGCATCCATGCGCCCGAAACGACGAATGCAACACCAGCAACCGTGAATCCAAATTCTATTCCCAACGAATCCTCAACACTTCCTTTCCACCATGCGGGAGATGAATCCCACCAGTTCCAGGCCAATATCTCAAGAACGATTATTATCACAGGAAGGAGGACCAGAAGATGGACTCCATCTGAGAGAAGTAATCTGTCTATTTTCAACAGCCCCCGTTCCAGTTTCTGCATCTTTGCATGATGTTCGCGTTCTTCATCACCCCATACTTCCTCATCCGCCTCACTGGTTGCTCTCAGGATTCGGCGGTCGATATCACGTTGCGCTTTAACCCGCTCCTCCTGTTCTTCAGTCAATTTCCCAAAGTGCTGTATTCCAGAAGATATCTTTCCGACGATGCCCATTTTATGTTCTTCATCATCTTCCCCATCGTCGACTTCGACCTCGGTTTTCTCATCGATATCCTTGGCCTTGGATAGAATGTCACCTATGAGGTCAGACTCGGCCGTTTCTTCAACGTCCTCCGTTTCGGCCTCTTCGCTCATGTTTTTCACATCGGGTATCAGTTGAATATGATTCTCAGTGCTCAGGTTTGATCAGCAAGCGTTTCAACAAGGCATCGTCGACCATGTGTTCAATACCGTTCACTTCAATTCCCTGTTCTGTTCGTTGAACATCATTTCCAGGAGAGAGGCCCATTGAATCGAGAAGATTGCGATCATCTTCAAGCATTGCAATAGAGAACAATTTCCCTCTCTGCCCGACCTCCATCGAATGAGCAAGCAGTATCAACTTGGTTGGCTCCAGGTCGACCTTCAGTTCGCTGATGCGAGGAATCAATCTACCGGTGGGGTCGTGGGTCGGCCTTCCAAGTAGAATATCCAGCGATTCTTCCAATTCATCGGTGAATGCATGTTCAAGCATACAGGCAGCTTCGTGAGCATCCCCCGTGTAACCGAGTACATCTATCAGTAGACATTCTGCCAGTCTATGTCGTTTCTTGATGCGTCCTCCTTTCTCAAGCCCTTTCTCAGTCAGCCTCAGACCTTTGTAGGGTTGATAGTCAATCCACTCCTTACCTGCAAGTCTTTGTATCATCTCAGTAGCACTCGCAGGTGAGACGTCCATCGATTCAGCCACCTGTCCTGTCTTGATGATGGCATTGTTATCACTCTCCCAGAACTCGAACAGAGTCTCCATGTACTCGTCCTCAAATTCTTGGAAATGACCTTTGCCCACAGCATTGGCAAGGGCTGGTTGTTGATGAATTGCGCGCTCTAGTAAATCACTCTGCAACAGCCTTGAATTCGGCTTTACAGGCGGGGCAACGGGCTGTGGCGGGTCTCTTCTCCAGTGGAACTCTGAGTTTGGAGGAGCATGAAGGGCAACCTAGGATATCACTGCTGGATGAAACGATGACTTCCTCGTCTTCCTCGACTTCAGTGTTCTCTTCAATTTCATCATCGCCTTCAAAGTCATAGAGTTCTTCATCGATATCTTCCTCAACAGAATCCTCGTGGACTGGAGTCGGCATCGAAACCGCTTCCACCACGAATTGGTGTTTGCATGAAGGGCATGCTACCTTGCCAGAATATGAAGAAGGCACCTTCAGACCTTGGTCGCAGTTCGTGCAAGAAATCTCACGCTTTTCATCGCGCGACAGAATCTGGTTCTTTTCTTTCTCATCTGCCCTCTTTGCTCGTTCTTCCTCCCTCTTGACTCTGCGAATCTCTCGTTGTTCTGCATCGCCCATCCAACTACCGCCAAGTCGAATCATCAAGGCGATGATCAGAGCGATACCAATACCGCCACCAATCTCTGCCAAAGGAATGGTGTTGGCTTCACTGCTTTCAGTATTTGATGATGAGTCCATGTCAGAGAGGAAGGTGTGAGAAGATGTGTCCACGCTGCCTGCAGACCATCTACATGTCAGTGGAACATCTTCATCATCTGGCCACTGTGCAATAATGAACTGGATGGTGCTTGAGCCATCCAAGCGCCCTATTTCTTCCTCAGCGAAAATCTCGCCATCAGGCCCTAACAGGGTCATTATCCCTGGTTTTGATTCAGCCCCTTCATTGGTGACGAGACAAGAGATGGTTGCCTGTGAATCAGGAACGGGCCTTTTGGGAATGCTGACGGGGTCAATCTCGACGCTCACAGTTGGTCGCAAATTGGGCAAGGTCTCGGTTATCATATCAACCCCCGAGAGTCTCCAATCAATCGGGTCGGCATCGATGTAGACCAGTGCTTGTCCATCATGAAGTCCAAGGTCACTGTTCAATGCCCTTCTGCCAGGCTCAATCGCCAATTCCATGATGACTCTCTCTTCGCGTTGGCCTTGAACCATCACGCCGATAGAGACCTCAAGGTCTCTCCCTGGCCCATCACTGAGTTGTGTAGCCCATTCCATTGTGATTCCATCAACAGCATCCCAAGTCACTGCAGTGATCTCCAGACTGAAGGATTGTTCAGTCGCGACATTGAGCCCTCTGACTCCATTGAGTGATGAGGAGATCAAAGAATCTCCACTCACAACTTTCCAACTGAGATTCCTGTCTCCACTACTGTCCAATAGGTGAGAGGCTGCTAATTCTACACTGCTGCCGACAGGAATGTGGACCTCTTCACCGACACTCCAGAGTGAGTCATCCATCAACCACAAGGAGGCATTGGCTTCAGAGTGTCCATCGTTGTGGACCAGTACTGAAGCATCCACTTCATCTCCTGCATGCCATGGCCCACCACTGATGGTGATGTCTTCACCTCCAGCCATCAATAGGTTCCCAGCGTTCATTGTGAATGAGAACGAAACAGATTCATCACTGTTCTCAGAGATTCGTTGAGGGCCACCTAGTGTACAGGTGACCTCACCTGGACGTGCCTCAGTTGTCAGGTTCCATTGGTACTCCTGAGAAATGTTGACCAATAGATCAAGTTGCAGAATAACGGTGCTCCCATCGGCAGCGATACATTGTACAGACCCATTCCAGTCAGCCTCTCCACTGTTGTTCAAGGTGAGTGAAGCCTCAACGATATCCCCGAGTTGTAAGTCCGTGATATCC
This sequence comes from uncultured euryarchaeote, assembly GCA_937897005.1. Classification (GTDB taxonomy): domain Archaea; phylum Thermoplasmatota; class Poseidoniia; order Poseidoniales; family Poseidoniaceae; genus UBA226. The sequence continues at coordinate 930 of CALCOQ010000284.1, read as the reverse complement.
ATTGAAATCACCATTCTGAATTCTGCTAGAGGAGGGGGTTCGACCACGAAACTGGAGTTTCCCGAATCGTCGCCGCTGTCAGAGTCGGAAAGCCCCTGAAGAACAGCACTGACAATGTATACTCCTTCTCTGAGGTCTGAAATATTGGTCACCAGATAATATGTATTGTCTGGAGGTAAATCCAATGCATGGCTATCGTTGTAGGCTTCACCATCTGGTCCAGTGATCACGAGGTCGATTGAACCGTTCCATACGATGTCTCCAGAGTTGATCACTGGAACTGTGATTCGCCCTCCATCTCCATCTCTGATGCTGCTGTTGCCGGTATCATTCAGATCAGAATCAATGCCCTCAGCAAGCCATTGCACTTGTGAGCCGAGGCCTACATCGAGAGGCCGTAGTCTCGATACTGGTGTTTCCATGCTTGTTGAATATCCGCTTGCTGGTAGTGCTGCAGCATCTCCTGAAACGTTGATATTGAGTAGATGTTGACCAGGAGGGACATCCAACAGGGAGAGTGTAACCTGCTGAGTTGAGTTTGCAGTCAATTGAAGTGCTTCGGTTGCAGTAGAGAGAATATTGCCCTCGGAATCCATGATGTTGGAACTGATGCTGGCATTCGCTCCCTTTCCTTCTACTTCTTCAAGAGTGAGATTCACCCAGATGGTTCCGCTTCCTATATCCCCGTTTCCTTCGATGACCAGCGTAGCATCCACGATGGCAATCCCCCCTGCATCATCACCCATGGCGAATGGGATTCCACCAAGCAAGAGCCCGATGCACATGAGTAGCGTGAGCATTCGGGGCGGTCTCATCGTGATATTTCGGTACGCGGTCGTGTGAATACCTTTGTGGCACTTGACCACCCTCATGGCAACACTTTATTGGCGCATCATGAGTCGAACAGTCGCTCATATGGACCCTGCAACG
>CALCOQ010000283.1 GCA_937897005.1 uncultured euryarchaeote | reverse complement strand
TGCCCCACTACATATGCTCCATTCGATGACAGGGCCAGATCAAAGGCTTCAGCGTAACCAGAGGTGCCTTCGGAATTCGCAGCACCTAGAATCGTACCATCAGCATCCAATTTCCCAACCAATGCTCGAGACTCCGAATCAGGCGCTGAAGAAGCCAATGTCTGTGAGCCAATCGTCAACTCACCATGGAAACTTCCAGCTATCCAGATGGTGGAGTTTTCACCATCGATATCTCCATCTTCCAATTCGATAGCCACACTATAGAGGCTGTCATTACCACTGCAATCAGCAGTTCTGGCCCAAACAACTCCGCTCCGCAATGAGATTCGGGCAATCAGTAAGTCCCTCGAGCCTTCAGTATTTGCTGTCAAGGTCTGATTACCAACCGTCGCATCTGCGCTGAACCACCCCACAACGATGATTTCCTGTTCATTGAGCCAAGCACTGTCGCTGATGGAAACGCTAGAAGATAGAGCATCCTCAAGGATGTGGGGGTATGCAACGAATTTGCCATGTCCCGACTGCCCTCCTCCGCCAATATCTCCAGCAAATCTTTGCTCTTCATCATCGTTGAATACATCTGCAACCGGTGCAGATATCTGTACCAGCAAAGCGCAAAAAATCAGAACAATTGCCATAATCGTAGTTCGCATGGCTACTTGAGAGGGATGATATGCTTCAATTGTTTCCCGCAATTCCTTCTACTCGCACTGCGAATTCCGTGATTCCGGTGGAAAGTAGTTTAGTAGGCACTTCGTCATCAAGACAGAGCAGGCATGTCATCTGATAAGCACGCCCAGATTGTGAGTGATTTCACTCCTGATGCATTCTATCCAGTAGTTCTTGGTTTTGCCCTCGCCACCATCATTTGGCATTTCTGGGTTCCACGTTCATTGAAGCGGATACAGATTGCATTCAATACTGGAGGAGATGATTATGAGGTGCATAGAATATCTGAATCTGTTGCTGATGCCAGGGATCTCCTGGGAATCAAAGGCGCTGGCTGGGGGGTCATGCTCTACCTGATGGCTATCACCGGAGTGATGATTCTCTCGATGGAGATATTGATTCAACCTTTCAGACACAGCATCTACGTGTTCCAGATCATTTTCTTCATGATTGGCATCCCCATACTGATTTCACCGATATCTTCCATTGCAGCCCAATTCTCGACAAAGGTTGGACATAAACGTAAGGATATTGAAAAGGCTGAGAAACAGAAATTGATGCGTTTCATCATCGGCGGACTGGTCTTGACTGGAGCCGTGTGGACTGTCAACTACTTGCTCAGGGAATCCGATGCCCCATTCGAGCAGATTGCTGCATTCACATTGCTTATTCTACTGCTCCCTTCCATTGTTGCATACGGACGCATCCTTGGTTCCTGTTGGAACGTACTCGTTCACTCGAAATATCATCGTGCTGCAGGGAGGGTCTCAATCCTCTATCCCGAAGCACCTGGCTTCTGGGCGCGCGTTCTAGCAATGATAATTTTCACCAATGCCTTGTTGATGCCTATAACTGCACTGAATGGAATCATTTCATGGGCCATTCAATTCAGTGATCTTTCGAACCTGTTCGTACACACCGATCGTGTGTTGGATATGAATGGCTATCAGCCAAAAAGCCTGTTGGGAGAAGGGGGGGTCATCGGTTACTATTTCATCGAGGTGTCTTGGTACATTGATGACTTCACAATTCGGAATCTAGCGACTGCGGCCGTGGTCATCTTCCTGCTTCTCAACGTCACAATCGTTGGCATCGCCTTCGTCTATGAAGTCGCTAGACTGATGTTTCTGGGAGCGGCGCACATCAGTGGAGCTGGTGGTATTGTATTCGCAGACCCGCGTACATTGCGTGCTGAGAAGAGCCAGCAGGCAAGAGTGTTACAGTTCTGTTTCATGGGTTTCGCCGGATACACTGTATTGTTACTATTGGTGTCACTGTTTCACAGATTCCCTCAATTCCTTCCGGATACCTCTGGATGTGCAGATTGGGTGAAGGATATACAAGCCATTGATTCCGGGTTCTGTCCGGTTTTCGAACCTGATGTTCTCGAGCAGTTACTGTACACTCTGGCAGTGGCTGGACAGGCCATCTTCTTCGTGGTCTGGTTAATGTCAATAAATCGGGCCGGACGCTTACGAAGAATTCGCTTTGATCTCAACAGCGGAGACCTGACACAGGCTTCCAAGAGAATATCTTCAGGTGATGTATCAATCGGCCAAAGGATCAAACGCAGTCTCAAACAGGAACTGCATGAGATAGTTGCCTCTGATAAATTGCATCAAATGAGTGAAGTCATCAAGATGCTTGAACAAACCGATGACCGGAGAGACAGGCTATTCAGGGCCAAGGCAAAGATGCTTCATGCAATATCGGTTGGACGTTGGCGTAATGCCGAGGAGAGAGCAACCAGTGTACTGGCTCAAATGAAGGGTGAAGATGACTTGGCCCGCAAGGTTCTGGCCATGTCGGCTATTGCGCAACGCGACCTTGAGGAAGCAAAAACCGCCATCGAGGACCTCGATAGTGATGATATCGAAGTCGCTTTGATGCTGTGGGTCATCGATCTGATGCGCACACGAACCGAAGGAATCGAAAACCTCGAGCGAGTTGCACGCACACCTGCTGGAAGAAGGGTCATCGATCTGATGGAGAGATATTCAACGTGGTTCCCTTGGACTGCTGATGCCAGATGGGAAGATACTCAACTCGAGAGATTGGGTGTCATCAGCGATCTTGGACTATTGAGACTGCACGGCCAGAGTGACATGGCGTTGGAGATCATTGAAAACATGCAGGAGAATCTGCAGGAGAAAGGAACCTGGATCAGGCTGGATGTTGCCCATGCATTGGTATTGCTGGATATTGGAAGAACTGCTGATGCGATGATGGTACACAGTCGACTGGTGAAGGCCCATTCCCAACATCCTTGTGTTGCAGGACTGACTGAAGTCATGCGAACCCATGGATTGATTCGCAGCAACCTCAATCAGCGTAGGGAAGAGTGGATCCCAGAAGTGGTTATTGCAGCAAAAGATCCATCCTTGATCGAATGGGGTAAGATGATCGATGATATGCCTACCAATGCTGTTGCCGCTCTGCGCCAAGGGACAAGAGGAATAGATGAGGCGATGGTTGCAAATGCTTGGATCACATGTGGAGTTGCAGCCAAG
>CALCOQ010000282.1 GCA_937897005.1 uncultured euryarchaeote | reverse complement strand
CAAAATTCTTCAGGCTCTGAGTAGCGGAATAGATATCCAATGCAGACCAGGAATTGGAGACAACAGCCATGCTTTGTGCGAACTCAGACAATATCCAACGGTCCTCAACGCGCAGATTCGCGGGTGCTGAGTCGATATCCTCTGGAACATCGAAGTGGCTTGCGAAACGTGCCACATTGAACAATTTCATCAGCACTCCGAAGTATTTCTTCTCAATCTCTTCCGGATTGATATGGAAATCATCTCCAACCTGAGCATCGCATGCCTTCCATAGACGGAAACATTCGCTGCCAATCTTGTTGGCTCTCAACTGAACCTGCTTACCATCGGGACCCTTTACCTTCCACGAGCCAGTGCTCCCACCTGCTCCACATTCAAGTACCGAATCAGCATCGATTCCATTGCCAAGAGACTTACTCATCTTGCGGCCCCAGGGATCCATTCCCAAACCATCGATCCAAACGTTGGCGAATCCTGGTTGATCGAGTAGTAGTGTACTCTTCAGCAAGGTATAGTACAACCATGTACGAACGATCTCTTTTCCTTGTGGTCGAAGACCTGTCGGGAATGCCTTGGCGAAGACCTCGGGTTGGTTGAGATATCCACTGACAAACAGATTGGAATTGGAAGAATCCATCCATGTGTCGAATACTTTCTGCTCGCCTTCGACCTCACCAAGTTCATCCTGTAAGTCATTCCATGAACCAATGATCTCACGACTTTCTCGATCCAGAACCTGACTGCCAGAAGGTGGGTCTTGATTCCACGGTTGAACATAAGTTCCTGTTGGAGGGACTACAACCTTGCTGCCGTCACTGCTGTACCAGATAGGTATCTCAGTATGATACCAACGGCGACGACTGATCGGCCAATCAATACTGATGTTCTCCATCCAATCAAGGAGGAACTGTTTGTTTCGCGGAGGAACGAAATTGATCTCTTCGATATGTTCTGCCATTCTCCCTTGGATATGCGTTTGCCGCACATACCATTCCTTGAGCAGGATGATCTCAACTGGATGCTTGCCTCGTTCACTGACTGGAACCTCCTGTTCCTTTTCGACTATCTGAGAGATTCTACCTTCGGATTCCAGTATTTCGATGCTGGCAGTTCGGGCTTCATCAACCGACATCCCTTGAAGAGGGCCTGCAATCTCAGTCATGCAACCTTCAAGATCAATGGCTTGGAATGGCCTTAATCCCAACTCCCTGAATACAGCAACATCATTCTGATCTCCAAATGAACAAATCATCAAGACGCCACTGCCGAACTCAGATTTCACTGAAGGGTGTGTACGAATCTCCACTGAGGACTCTCGGCCTGAAACAGGAACTGGAAGATTGATTCGCTTCCCAACCAGATGTGAATAGCGCTCATCATCAGGGTGTACAACGACTGTTCCACAGGCACATATCAATTCAGGTCTGGTGGTGGATATCACCACCTGTTCTCCATCATCGGTATGCCAGATCACATCCACAAGATGTGTCATTCTATTGAGGCGCTCGACTTCAGCGTCAGCGATAGTGGTCTTCTCAACCGGGTCATAGATGTTGGGTCGTAAATCCTCAATTATCTGTCCTTGCTTGAACAGGTCGACGAATATTGCCTGAGTGACCGCCCTGTAATCAGCAGCATCAGTCTGATACTCCTTGGCGAAATCACAGGAAAGGCCTACTCTAGCAGCTGTTTTCCGCATCGCCTGTGTGTATTCCTCAATGGTCTCTCGGCAGATGTCGATGAATTCGCCTCTCTCCCAGGTTCGCATCTTGCGACCATGTTTCTTCTCAACGGTGAACTCGATGTTGATTCCATTTCGGTCAACACCCCACGGAAAATAGACTTCATTTCCAAGCAAACGCTGAGAACGGGCTATCACGTCAATCATGGAATATTGAGCAACTGCTCCAATGTGCCAAGTCCCACTAGGGTATGGAGGGGGGGTATCGATGACGAATATTGGCCGGCCACTATCAGGATTGAATCCATAGCGGGCATCATAACCAGAATCCGAGAAATGCTCCTCCTGAATCTGCTTCTCCAGATTCACTGACCATCTCTTCTCAACAAGGCGAGGTTCGGGCATCATGCTCACTCCCGGGCCCCAAACCAGTCAACGGTGTGGGTCCGTGCGGCGCTCTCGGGTCATACCTATGAAACCGCCGCTGAGAAAATCAGTAATGCATGTGGAACTGCAACTGATTGAACTTCTCATCCTCATGTGTTTAAATCGGGTCGCATGACGCCTCTATGGGTCCTACCATGTCTGATGAGAAAGACGATGCCTCCGGCGTTTCTGAAAACGTGGAGAAATCAAGTGCAGGAGACCGCTTGCAGAATCTCCTGCAGCATAGTAAGAGACGGGCTGGGATGGTTGGCTCATCGATGGCCAATCGAGTCAAGAGTTTCGATGCCAAAGCAGCAAGTAAAGCAGTTCTTGGGGCACCTGATGCGTTGAAACGAGAGTATCGACGCAGGGGGCCTTCCGGAGTCATCACCAAATTTCCTGCCTTGACCATCGCAATCTTCCTGCTCGGCACCTTGTTCTTCGTCTTCCACAGTGGCTTCATGGATGTCAATGAAGACAATAGGATGCCATGGCAGATTAAAGAAGAGCCTAGTCTGAATGTCAATGGTAGCCTAGAGGTTTACCTCCCCGAAGGAGACCCAGTTGCAGAAGCCATAAAGGAAGTCCAAAAGGACTGGTCAACCAACGTGATGATCATCTATGTCGAATTGACGGGTTCATCAAACAACATCACAGATCGCGCCATCATGTTGGAGATGGACCGATTGGAACAGACTTTCAATACTCATCTATCGGATCCTTCAGATGATGTCTACTATATCCTCTCTCTTTCAACCGTGGTCAAAGAGACTAATTCCAGCGCTCCAAGAGTGATGAAGGCCTTCATTGAGGAAGCCGGTGAACTTGGATGTCAGAACGAAGATCAAGACTGCTTCACCCGAAATACTGCAGCATCACTTTCTGAACAGGTCGATGACTATGAATGGGTACTTGGAGAATACAGTATTCCAAATCAGGATCGGATAAATCAGATAGTCGATCAGATGTACGATTGCTACGAGGATTCTGATGGTAAAGAGAAATGTGAGCCGACTCCAGGACTGGACAAACTGGCTCGAAACACCGATGATGACCCCAATCTGGACAGGGCCGTCATCATCGTCGCGGTCAATGAAAGCATTCCGACCAATGTTTTGATCAAAGGATACCGAGAAAATATTACTGCCCTCGCAAACGAACTAAGGCCATGCGACCCTGAAGACCCGGGTGGTCAACAATGCACATGGTCTGACCGTGGGTTGCAGATGTCATTGACCGGTCCGGTTCCAATCACCAATGCAGTGACTGAATTCTCGTTCAAATTATTTTGGCAGATATTCCCAGTAGCAGTGGTTCTCGTGGCACTCGGGCTGTT
>CALCOQ010000281.1 GCA_937897005.1 uncultured euryarchaeote | reverse complement strand
CAGGTGATTGATATGCGACGCAAACAGACGACATTGGTCACAATTGCAGTGCTGATTGCAGGCCTGATGCTGTTGTCTCAGATGCCAAGAGTATCGCAGGTTGACAATGCAAATCCACTGAAGACGAATCAGGAACCGCCTCCTGTTTCTGACAGTGATGGTGATGGGATACCAGATGTCCATGAGAATACCTATTCTGAATGGGTGAATTGGACCACATCTGATGCTCGAGAAGTCGCGATTAGGGGGATGGATCGTATGGATGCCAGCGATGCTCCTGAAGACTTTGATAATGATGGACTCAACAATACCGAGGAATATTGTTGGCCTTATCGCTGGAACTGTACTATTGACGCAAAGGGTCTGACTGGAGTTCTTGACACTGATACTGGAGATCGTGTACATCTGGACCCACGCCGTGCTGACAGCGATGGCGATGGATTACCTGACGGTTTTGAGGTTTATCTCTGCGTTACCGCAAGAAATGCCTACAGTGCTGAAAACAACCTCTACACCTGTAGCGATGGTTTTGATCCACTCAATTCATCAGATGGTGCTCTTGATGCTGATAGGGATGGTTTCGATGTTGATAGAGATGGAATCTATGAGCCCCATGAATGGTTCAATAATACTGAGGAATATTCAATGGGAGCCGGAGATAATTGGACCACTGAGTTGGATGGCCTTCGCTGTAGTTTCACTCCACCAGAGGGTCCGACCAGCAATGATGATGGAGAGTGGCCATATCTTACAATGTCATGGCCGAACATAAACGAGGCGTGTACTGAGAATGAAACTGCCGCATATGGTGAAGATGTCTGGTTAGGGACCAATCCCTCCGAGGCAGACAGCGATCGTTTCTGGTATGATGGTTTCACAGTAAATGAATATTCAGGAAGTGGTGATGGGTTACCCGATGGATGGGAAGTATTCTTTGGGATGGACCCATTGAACAGGAGTGACCGTCTAGAGGACCCCGATCTTGATGGTTGGGATCTAGATAAAGATGGTTTCACGAGCAAGGATGTCTCAGGCAAGGAAGAAGATCTCGCTGCTGGAGAAGAATTCTCCAATCTTGAAGAGTACAATGTTTTTCTCGATGATGAGAATTGGGTGTTGGCTGGGCTGAAATCAGTCATGAAGGGTTCTACAGAGGGTAGTCTGGAACAGGTCCCTATGTCTCGCTCCTCTTCTGCTATGGGAACCTATTCGGTTCTTCACCACGATGTCAAAAAATTGATCGAGATTGATAATCAAACCTTCATCGCCTGTACGCGACTGGGATTTTCAACCATAATGCTTGATGAAGACCGTTCACAGGATGATTGGCTCCCCACGGGTTGGGAATTGAATGATGCTGAATTGGTTTCTGGAGACACCGATGTCCTAGTCGTCGCCACCAACAAAGGAGTGATAGTGGTTCCACTCGATGGGGATTCAGATACTCCGGCGGCGATATCAACATGGGACATCATGGAGGGAGATTCTTACACGACAGTCACGATTCTACAGCAGGATGGCAGTGATTCCCACGCATTGTTGCTGGGCTTGGATGGTGGCTCCATCATTCGAATTTCTGGATTCGATGGGACGGTCATTGATGTCGATGATATTTCAGTGGAACTGCATCAAGCAATTTTCGATGCCTCTGCTACTCCTACCGATGCCATCCATGTCGAACATTCTGGCCGTAGCCGCCTATTTGTTGGAACCTCCGAGGGAATGCTTGAGGCAGCGGTATCCTCTGGGGCAGAGGGTTGGGAATTCACTTCTCCTCTTTGGCATTTTAGTGCTGTTGATGATGATCACCTGAGGGAGGTATCAGCACTTGCCCCTAAGAACACCAATGCTGAGTATGTCAACACGATAATCAGTGATGGGCCGATTGGTTCCGACCCTGTTGTGTTGTGGTTCGGTACGAATTCAGGTCTCCATAAGTTCAATCTGGAAAAGGACACGATTCAACATTCAGGCTTGCAGGCGCATCCAACCGATATCGATCAGAACCCGAAGGATCTGGCTAACGCTGTCACTTCAATCCTTTCGGCTGATGGAAAGTTGATGATTGGTTCAAAGTCGGGGATGTGGTCTTTGCAGGGCTCATATGCAGCCATTCAGGGATTCACTCTTCAAGAGAGAATACCCGGACATATCAATGACATGTTGCTGATGACGGTCGATGATGAAGTCAAGATATTCGCAGGGTGTGACCCTGGACGATTCTCCAATATTGCACTGATAGACCCTGGAAGCAATGATTCTGACTTTGATGGTATTCCAGATGGATGGGAGTATATCTACGGTCTTGATCCAACCGATCCGTGGGATGCGGAACTCGACCTCGATGGAGATGGAGTCAATATGGATCACGAGCAGGATCCAATGAATGAGAGGAACTGGACCAATCTACTGGAGTATCGATATTCACCAATCAGTTCCGGTGGCTCCAATTCAACCGACCCACGCGATGTTGATACAGATGATGATGGGCTTCCAGATGGAACCGAGGCTTTCGGCTTCTATTATTCCCAGACCAATCTGTGGTGTCACTATCATCCAAACATGACTTACGATTGCAGTGAAGAGGCGGTTGGAGCCTCAGCAAACTCCACTTATCTAGACGGACTTCATTCAGATCAATTACTTGACCCAACCAATCAAGACAGTGATGCTGATGGGATGCCTGATGGCTGGGAGATCGAACATCGCAGGTGGATAGGCTCTTCCTATTCTGGAGGCAATAACTGGACCCTTGACCCGCTACGATTTGATGATAGATACTGGGATGCGGATGGTGATGGAATGCCCAATCTCTGTGAGTACAACTGGGAATCCTATGTGCAAGATGGGCTTGATGGAAAACTGTTCGACACCCATTTTGAGACCCCAGAGGCTGCGGCTGAGTGGGTCACCACCGACCCGAACAATCCAGATTCGGATGGTGATGGCCTTCCAGATGGATGGGAGGCTCTCTATCAGTGTCTATGGGATGCTTCAGCGGTAGGAATAAGCCCATTGAATGGAAGTGATGCATACAACAATCCTGATGGCGATGGTTTCGATATGAATTATGATGGAGTTCTTGATATCGATGAGCAATTCGTTAATTATCTTGAATTCCATATCAAGGACACTCTGTTTTCTGGAAACCAGACCACTGAAGGAATAGAACTACCGGAGAACTTCACCACTTCATTATTCACCAACATGTCTGATTGGGGAGTTCCAGAATCTGCCTTTGGAGACCATGTTTCGACCACCATTACAGTAGGCCAACCAAACAAACACCATGGGTCAAGCAATCCATTGGACGCTGATACCGACGGTGATGGAATGCCGGATGGCTGGGAGATTCACTATGCTCGTTGGGACATTCTCGCCGATAACTGGATCTTGAATCCGGTCAACAACAGTGATCTTGGGGGAGATCCCGATAAGGATGGGATGGCTAATTGGGAAGAATACAATGCGATAGATCCATTGCTGACTGAGACCAATGCCAACAAGTCAGCACCACAGTGGTTCGTATTGAAGACAGGCAATATATCATTGCTGCAGGAGTGGTCCTCAGCTGTGTCCAGTGAGAGTTTTGGCTCGTTCATCACTCCCGAGCAGATAGCTCGACGAGGATGGACAGCAGACCCCACCGATCCAGATACAGATGGTGATGGTTTTGTGGATGGTGCTGAACAGTTGTTCACCAACTGGAATACCTCTACTGAGACATGGACTCTCAATCCTTTGGTTGCTGGGGATGGACAATTCGATTCAGATAATGACGGCTTGACAGATGCTCAGGAATTGGGAATCGCGTCGTCACAACCCAACAATGGTCTTAACCATCCCGCAGATGCGTGGTTGTTCCATGAGGATGCCTTTTTCCAGGAACCTTTGGGATTAGGGACAAGGATAAGCTACATGCTGTTGTCCAAGGAACTGCGGGGCGGTTTGGCATTTGAACAGATGCAGAATTTCATGGCCACATCGCAGACAACGCCGCTCCTCAACATGTTGATGTCAATAACCGATCCGAGCAACAATGATACCGATGGCGATGAAATGTCAGATGGTTTCGAATACTGGTTCACAAAGTGGGACCTTTCGCTCAACCGTTGGTCAATGAACCCGCTGAGCACCACGGATACTGAACTTGACAGCGACGATGATTCTTGGGATTGTGATGAGGATGGAAGCATAAGTGAGAATGAGACTTTCACCAATCTCCGTGAATGGCAATCTTTGGTTTATGGACGTTACGACCGGCGTCTGGGCAACAGTGGTTTCGGGCATGATGCAGTTGCTGCTTTGGTAGGAGAGAATGGACTCAGTGAATCAGCGGCCAGATTGCAACTCTACAACACATGGTCCACTCGTGATCAAGAGAGTTCAGACAGGATGGTAGAGATAAATCTGGTCGACCCAGACAACTGGAATCGCAGCCTTTTCGGAGTTTCTGACCCAACTTCTGCAGATTCAGATGGAGACTTGATTCCAGATGGTTGGGAATATTGCTATGCTGCTTTGAACATGACGGGAATGTCATCTCCACTCCGTTGGTCTGCGAATCCGGTCAACCCTGCTGATGCTGATTATGATGGCGATCGGGATGGCTGGTATGACCGCGATGGCTCTGATATTCCAGCGGCCCAAGGTACATGGGCTGACCGTGAATTCACCCAGAGTGGGCTTCAGATATCACCGGGTCCAGGTGATCTGCCCTTCACCAACCTGATGGAATACATGAACAACACCCGTCCTGATTTGACCGATTCTGATGGTGATTGTGTGGTCATGAACCGGACCGCATCGGGTGCTGATTCACAGGTGACACTGGCTTATGAGATCGACCTCAACCTGTCTGATGGGCGTGAGGTTTTCAAATATGGAATGAATCCAAAAGACAATGATTCTGATCATGATTTCTTACCCGATTGGTATGAATACTACTATGGCTGGAATAATGATGATTCCAACTGGTCAACCCTGTTAAGTGTGGAAGTTCAATGGGAGGATTGGGGTTCGAGCAAGAAGCCACTGCGATACAACATGGCCACCGATGAGGTTGAGCGACCGAACCTGAATCAGGTATGGGTCACTTTCAATCCTGCTGACCCCAGTGATGCCAATCATGATTATGATAAGGATGGTGATTGGGATTGCTCAGCCACCTGTGTATATACGCCGTATACCAATTTCCAGGAGTTCTTCATGATAACGAACAGTACGCTTCTATCACCCAATGCTGTGCTTATGGCTGGTCTGACCTATCATGGAAGCAATGTCACCGAGTGGTGGCAGCTGCGCGAGTTCTTGCTGGATACAAAATCAACAAATCCGAGTGCCAGTAATTATCTGAGGATGAACAAAATGCCCGGTGATAACATCTATTCACTCAGAATTGATGATCAAGACACTAATTTCCTGACCGTCGATGACACAGACGATGTATTGCTCTGCGACGGTTCAATAACCGACGATTGGGAGATTGCCTTCCCACTGTCTCCTGATTCTCCACCAGTATTGAATTTTGGCGAGTGGGAATATGGTTGGTGGCATTTTGATATCGATGGTGACCATACCGCAGATGGCTCTAATCCACTGAATTGGGATAGTGATGGAGATTGGACTGTGGATTGGTTCGAGGTCGAGGATGATGAGCAAGATGGGGTCCGTGGCGACGGCTCCCCGCTCAGGTATGACGTCAGGGAACCCTGAGGTGATTATTGGACACCTATGGTGTCCACGAAACGTTGCATTGAAATCATAACATACGTTCGGATATCTGTGAGTGTATTGCCTCGTTGGAATCGATTGGGTTCGACAAGGGCTGTTTCTCTTGTCTTGTTGATGCTCGTTTCCACCTGTCTTCCATTCACTGCTCTGCTTCCAACCGCTTCAGCGGCAGGAGGTTCGGTTCGGCACATCTACACCTTCTCTGGTGGCGATATTGAAGCCACTGCATTGTATCAAGGGGCTGGGGCAGACGCTACCAACAAGATATCGATACCAAAGGGTGCAGAAGTCACCGATATCGAGATGACACTCCAAGGCGCTTCAGCTACAGGCTGGTCTCAGGTTGATGCAATGGATCGGAGCGATTGGATGAAAGGCGACGCTAATTCCATGGATGCTCGTTCTGATGAGTTGACGCTAGGACTTACATCCGCAACCGATATTCTCTACAGCCATGCCCCGAATGATTCGTTGGATGCAAACAACACGGCCTGGCTTGACAATGGAGGTTTTGCTCTTCGTCAACCACATACTGGAAACACCTCTGAGTCCCGTTTCAACCCCCAATCACAGATGAGCAGTAACAGTTTCATGGCACAAGGCCAGGGTGCTATTCTCAGTCATCATGGATGGCTTTTCATGTCGACTTGGAGTGGCACTTCCTTTTCGAACATGATCAAGCGTTTGTGGCCCAATAATGCCAGTGTTGAATCAACTATCACCCTCGAACAGGGAAGTTGTACCCTTCCGCAAAAACCAGCCAGCACTTATTATGCCGCATATGGATTCAGGGATTGGACTGTCACGCCTGATGAGAGGATGTTTGGAATATTCTCCACCTATCGTTATCACTATGGTTCCACGGCTCCCGTGCAGTATCATTCAGTGCTTGAGATTGATATCAGCTATGATGATGTCTGGAAGTGCGTTGATACATATGATATCAAAGCCCAGTTCAGTGATTATACTGGAATAGCATATGATAGGGTGGATGACGAGATATGGGTTGCCCATGGTAGTCAGAGGAGATTGGTGTCCTACGAATTTCTAGGGAATGGGAATTACGATCGAGGAGATACAATGTACACGTTCTCCTCACCTAGCAGCGGTTCATATGATTGTGGCAAGAGTGGTGGCTTCGTCAGAGGCCTTGCAGTTCATGGCGATATGTTCTGGATGCGCTGTAAGAAGGGAACCGGTTCATGGTCGACGACTGATGTTCTCAACGCGTGGGCAGTCAGTTCTTCTTCGACCCAGTTGATGGGGCAGTCCGGCACTCGAGACATCAATCAACTTGGCTATGGCTTGGTCTATGATGGTCAGAGATTGCTTGCATTGGATTGTGGATATTATTCGTGGGGTGGCTCTACTCTCTACTATCGTCAGTTCGGTTCAGGCATCGCATATCCTTCCACTACAGCACCTGGGACATCGACATGGTTGTCAGAACCGCTGGAATCAGCAGCTGAGATAATTGCGGTCAATCTGGAGACACATTGGTCTGCGCCTTCAACTGGTGATCGGGTCGACTACTGGGTCAGTGCTGATAACGGCACTTATTGGCAAGCGGTCGATAGCAACACCACTCTCCATCTGACTCATACTGGCACGACATTGAGATGGAAGGCCCAATTGATTGGCTCCAGTGCAGTTTCATGGTGGGTAAAGATGCAATATTCAAGTTCATATGCTCAGGTTGGAACATGGACGTCACCATCATTCCCTACCGGGACAGAGATAGGTCTTGTGAGGCCGATATGGTCGGCTGATGTTCCTTTGGATACTGAACTCAAGGTTTTTGTTTCTAACAACAACGGTAGTGACTGGGATGAAGTGCCCAACAATGCTGATTGGTCATTCGTTTCGAATGGAAGTCACCTTCGCTATAGTATCATGATGGAGACCACAGATGTTGGAAAGACCCCTAAGATGGATCAGTTCGTTCTACGATATCTTGAGGCCTTCCCGAACAAGGTTCAGCTCGATATCGGTGATGACAGTACTTGGGATTGGCGAGGGTTGAGTTTCCTTTCTCAAGGAATCATTGTGATTGCAAGTGACGATTCTGTGGTCGGGGAGGATGTTTCGCATCAGCCGACAATGGTGGATGCTCTCAATCTGCATATTCCCTCCAATGGCATTGGTTCTGTAGATATCCCGATAGCGGTCAAGTCTGCTGAGGCTGGACGTGTCAAGATGACAGACCTCGATATCTCATATCGGATGCGTACCAGAGTTCTGGATGCAAGTCTTGATGGTGGTACATTAGCACCCGATGAAGAATGGCGTACGCTTGAGGTCAGGGTTGCGGTTGGAGATGAAGCAGACCGCATCATGAGTGTCAAAGTGGAGTTGGAGAACAGTCATGGAGATTCACCGGTCATGGTATGGCAACTGGGTGATAGTTGTCAGACCATAGATGATGCTGAGGGTATCATTTCCTTCGATGATGGCAATTGTAGTTCTATTGATAATCAGTACGGTGTCAAGACTCTGAGGATGCCGATCAAGGTGAACTGGGGTTGGGATGATGAAGTCAACATGCAGGCATTGGTCACTGTTGACGACGATATTGGAAGAGCGGTCACTGGATGGCAGACAGAGGATCTGGATCTGAGAGTGGAGAATGATATCCAATTAGATGGTCTGAGAGTTCATGATGCGAATGAACGTGAATTACTGAATCATGATTGGATGAGAGGTGGTGAGAATATGACCTTTACAGGTGGTATTCATTTTGAAGGAACTTCACTTTCGCCAAAAGCAGGAGAGTTCACAATTCAGATCAGTGGTCAGAATCTGACTCACGATGGTGACCCTACCGGTTCCCCGGTCTTGTTACATGAAGAGCCGAATCCATCGTATGGAGAATACAGCATCACTTTATTGGCTCCAATAGAATCCACTCCAGGAGGCATGTTGTTCCAGATATCAGCAATCAATACCTCAAATGGTTCAAACTATGCGAATCCCGAATACAATACTCTTCTAGTGATTCTTGATGGAAACAGTCCCTTACTGGTTGCTACAACCCCTGAAGATGGTTCAGAGATTCACAAAGGTTCTCCTGACCAATCGATAGAGATTGTTATTCAGGACAGTGTAGACCCACCGTCCAAGATCGACCTGCATTATTGGCTGGGCTGTAAATCGCGCCATGAAACCTGTTCGGATACGAATTTCAACAATCTTCCGGATCCACTTGAATATCGGATGATGAGTTTGACTTCACCCGAAGTCAAGGCAGGTGGAATCAACATCTTCGCTGGACAGATTGATGATAGCATGCTGATTCACGGGGAAGTGGTGACATTCTATGTTTCTGGTTCTGATGGACAAGGGAATCATGTCGCAATGGGAGGCTCGACAGTCTGTCCTGACAGCCCAGTCAATTGTGGATGGATGATTGGGGAGAATCCTCCAGATTGGGACGCTGCTCTGGTCACCTATATCATCCGTGAGGAGTTTGAACCAGAACTCTCACCTGAGAATTCAACTATTGTGGGCCACAATGACAAGTCTCCATTACACCCAGGTATTCCTTACAATCTGGTCTTGCAATTAGGTGATATGAATGGCTGGCAGGATATTAAGAGTGTGCGTCTAGCTCTTGCCGGTGATTTTGATGATGATGAAACCACGATAACTGTCGAAATCATGGAAGGCGAGATGGGTCAACCTGACATGGTCCTGACATCAGGAGGCTCTGGCCTTGCAGTCAGTAATCTCTACAGTTTGATAGCCGAGGATCCTGAGAATCAATCGCGAGTATTCATCAATATCAGATTCCAGTTGACTTGGTCCTTCCCTGAGACCTGGGATACCGATGGTGCGTCATACTTCATTCCAAAGATGGAAGTTGCGGATCATTCATGCAGCCTTGAGATTCTGGTTCCTTGCCATGAGGTCAGGATTGGGATGGGTAATGATCTATGGAGTTTGGACAATGACCTACGCTTTGACCTTGAACAGGGACATCTCAAAGCAGTGGAATTAAGGAATGGAATGAACCATTACAGCGCTGATGAGACTACTTCTCTCATTGGGGCAGGACAAGTATTGAGGTTCTCAGGCAGAGTGCTGTTCAGTGAGGATTCCACCCCTGCTCCTTCTGGGGCTTTCGATATTGTTCTTGGAGACTTGGAACATGAATGGCGTACCACGCCGAGGACTGGGGGGCATTTTTCTCTGGATCTTCTGGTGCCTGATGTCCGGAGCGGACATCTGGATCTGTGGGCCATCATGGAAGATATGCCAGGTCTTGCAACCGATGAAACCGGCGAGGATGTCAGATTGCGATTCATCGTGGATCATGGTAGGCCGGAGATCGAGGGTATCTCGATAGCCAGTGCAATCGATGGTGAAAGAATCTCGTTAGCCAACATAGCTGATGCTGATGTAGTTCTTTCAACCAAGGATGATCATGGTTTCAATCTCAACACCATTCCCACCATGCACTATCTACTGAGGGCAGGTGCAAGTGAAGTGAGCAGAGGCAGTCTACCCTTGGCAGATGGAAATGATGTTGATGGTCAGGTATTCTGGTCAGCCGATCTCGACCTCACTGATGATGGTGCTACTCAGGTTCTTCCAACATATACATTGGATGTATGGGTGACTGGAGCAGATGCCAGTGGAAATCCATTCGATTCTGAGGATAATACTGAATCTGAACCTGTCGCGTCATTCGGTTTCATTCGTACCGGCCCATTCTTGGATCTGCTGGATCCCAATACCACCCTGACTTGGAGTGACCCCAGTCCTGCTCCAGGAGATATGGTGGAAATGCAGGTACATGGTTCCAATCACATTCCGCTGATTGGGGATCTCCGGTTTGTTCTCGAGCAGAAGGTTGGCGAAAAGTGGATTGAGGTCGCATCGAGAAACACCACGGTCAAGGGGGAGAGTGAAATGCATATCGTGCTTCAATATCCTGTGTCTGAAGATGCTGAGGGAACACTTGAGTTCAGAGTCAGAGAGTTCGATGGTGGCTTTGAGTTGGATCGTCGCAGCACAACTCCGCTCAGTATTTCCGATGAGGTAATCAGAGATGGTGAGGCATTGGCCACTCAGGTTGGCAACTCCGGGCTCAGTGTCATGCTGTATCTGGTCGCCATGGGATGCGCGATATACGGAATCTGGATGATGGTTCTGTATCGCGAATCGGTTCGCGAGGATGAGGCTGGTGAACTTGACCAGACCAAGGATGTGATGGATGATCTTGAGACTGGGAAAATGGTGCCTGACCTCGCTGCTTCACCACCTCCTCCAAACATGCAGGCCCCATTGCCATCTGCACCACCTCCTCCACCGGATATGTCGGCCCCATTGCCTGCTGTTGCCCATCCTCCTCCTCTTCAGAATCCTGTGGGGCAAACCGTTACTCCTGAATCTGGAGGCACGGGAATTGCTCCTGTTCCCGAAGAAGGTCTTCCTCCAGGATGGACGGATGACCAATGGGAGCATTATGGTTGGACCTGGCTACAACAACAGGGGCGTGCCTGAGTGGAAGGCGGCGATCCAGAACAGAGGATGACCACGCTCCATGAGCGCATCGTGCACATGGTCCGGCAATTGAGAATACCATTGTTGGAAATGAGTCTGGTGGTTTCCAAATACACTCGTATCCTGCTATCTGCAATCGAGGAGCAGGCGGAACGTGATGGTGAGACTGTTCCGGAGGTGCTGTCCACACCCCATGAGATATCGCTGCCTGAGAAGCAAGAATCTGAGCTTCGATTCGAGGTCGAGAAGTTGCTCGATGCAGTTGATGAAGAGAGAATGGACATCTTGGACACATTGATTCGTACCACCATCAATGATGAGATGATATCACATGTAGATGCACTCATGGTCATGCGTTCATGGGAGAAGGATGTGAGAGAGAGATTATCGCTGGCTTCAACTCCGGGGCAGTTGTTCTCTCCATTGGATATCAGCGAGGAACATTGAGATAACCCTGTCCGGCACAGATTGAAAAATGAACAACAGGTGGAACCGATATGCGTGCCATCTCAATTCTGGTACTTTCACTGTTTCTCTTTTCCAATCTGAGTGGTTGTTTCGGAGCCTTCGAAGAAGGGGGGATCTTCAGTGATACAGATTCTGAGGAGAAATTTGGTATTCCCGGAGGGCTGACTCTTGCCTGTTTGCGCTCATCTCAATTTGAGAGCATGGTGGTTGAGGTTGATTATTCGCAGGGATATGAACCGAATTCACAGACCATCTCAACGCTCAAGGCCAGATTGGAACAGGTCTGTGACAAGCCTGGAGGAATCAGCATTCTTGTCACCCAGACTGATTTCCAGCATGGCTCGAGTTGGAGCGCTGATGATATCCGGGAAAAAGGAAGAGAGACGCGTGAAGGCGCGCCACAGGATGGAACCAGACTCAGGTGGCATCTGATGTTCCCGAGTGGCTCATATGATTCGAGTGGAGTACTTGGTGTGGCTGTGGATGCTTCTACAGCGGCGATTTTCCTTGATGATGTCAGAGATGCCGAAGGTCTTTTCTCTCGTCCGAGTGCAGAAGATATTGAAGAGGCAGTGACCGTACATGAAGTGGGTCATCTGTTAGGATTGGTCAATCTGGTATACGAATCATCGCATCCGCACGAAGATTCAGACCATCCCGGTCATTCAAACAATGAGGACAGTGTCATGTATTGGGCGATCGAGTCCTCAGACATCTCCAGTTTCGTTTCAAATGATGTTCCCGATGAATTCGATGGCGATGATATTGATGACTTTGCAGGAATGGCATCTGGAGAACTTGAAACTGAAAACCAATTGTGGGATGGTTCAGACGCCTAAGCGTTTGTTCCGTTTTCTCGCCACCGCGGAATTTGAGACCTGCCAGGCATCAACCATCGACCAGAAGTAGATTCCAACCCAGAGGATCACAGTGAAAGACAATGGAATCTGAAGCAAGGTCCAATCTACAGCTTTTCTGTGCTCACGATTGAAATGTTGTCCGAGGAACAGTAGGGGTATGGCAGCCAACAGAACTGCTACCAAGGGGCGCACAGAGCCCCATAGGCCTACTCCGGCGGTCAGTTCCCGCCAAATCGCTTTACGAATCCCTGACCGGCTCTTCTTGGGTTGCGCGGCAAGTTGTATGACGATGTCCTCCTCACTCATAGGAATCACCATATCGTACCAATCACCATTCTTTAATACCTGTCGTGAAGGTTCACCACTCCAGACTCCTTACTGGCAAGTTTCTTCCACATCAATCCAAGGCCGAAGAGTGCTAGTGCAAGAACTCCAACAACATACTCGAACGGGATCCCAGTACGGTTCTCAAGGCCATGTTCGATAGTGCTGAATCTCCAAGCAGCAATTCCTGCCAGAAGGCCTGCCAGAAGCAGTGTCAATGCTCTTCGAGAAACTGCTGATTCAGACATATCAGCAACATCTTTTGGTGTCATCTGCATTCCCATCATGGCTCTTACCCATAGAGGGAGCAGGCGTTTGAAATCATTGATTGATTGTGAACATAGCCACAATCCGATTCCCGGCCCCAGCAGCATCCAATCCACCGCAGTCCATTCCCATTCCAATGGATTGAATTCACCACCCCAAATCGAAGATATCGCGAAGAAGATTGAAACCCCAGCAACTGAATACAGCATGACATCGGCAACGATCATTCCCAGATCAGCGGCTTCTTCACCGCTGTCATCTCGAAAATGTGAATGCGAATTAGAAATCGACATCTGCTCCAATTCCCAGTCGTCCATGCACTGTGCTTGTGCATATGGCATAATGCTCTTGTGGCTGCGGCCGACAGAAAGAATGCGAATGGTGGCGAAATGAGGCGGCGGAAGGTTCTGGTCACGGGTTTTCCCCCATTTTCTGGGGGGATTGACAATATCAGTCAGAATGTGATAGATGCATTGTCATCTATTGGTTCTTCAATGGTGCAGATTCCCACCACCCCACGGGTGGATGAGCAAGGATCTCCATTATTGTCGTCAGAGAATGACAGGGTCATCATCGAGTGGGAGACCGAATTGTTGAGTTGTGATGAAGCAGGTTCAAGATGGACCGCTGAAAGAATCTCGTCTCTTGATTGTGACGCGATCCTCCATCTAGGTTTGTGCAATGAGTGTCATGTTCCTAGGTTGGAGAGCCTTGCTGTTAATCGACTTGAAATGCGGATAGAAGATAATTCTGGGAGGAAATGTTCCAATCTCAGCATCGTAGAAGGTGGTTCAGTGGCGCTCAGCAGTACATCTCCATTGAATAGACTGGCGCTGGAGGAGATGGTGACAAGTGTCGAATTATCTGATGACGCTGGTGGTTTTGTCTGTAATGAGACCTATTATCGGACTCTGGAAAGCATTCAGAGCAATGGAGTGTTGGACCGTCATGGCCGTCCAATGCCATGCTTGTTCCTGCATTTACCGGATT
>CALCOQ010000280.1 GCA_937897005.1 uncultured euryarchaeote | reverse complement strand
TCGCCCTCGGCTCGAACGACATCGGCTTCTTTGCTCGCAGCGGCCCTCGCCTCTGCAATCATCGACTGAACTTCGGCCTTGGCATCATCCTGTGCAGTAACGATGTTGTTCGCTGCATCAGCACGTGCCTTAGCAACCAGATTTTCTGCGTCTTCCTCGGCCTTCTGACAGGTCGCCTTGGCATCCGATTCGGCATCTCTGATTGTTCGTAGGACATCTGTTCTTCCCATGTTACAACCTCTCGTGACGCGAGCCATCAAAGTCGAGTTTATGATAATAACCATAAGGCATTGAGACGAGTCTCAAGAAGATTGTGAGAAAACCACATGAGGATTGAACCAAATATGCGATTGATGACCGTCTGGAACAATGGATACGGAACGCATCGGCACAGAAGATTGGGCCGAACTACAGCGCAACCTCGAGACGACCATTCCCGTGTATGATCGAATCAATCGTTTTGCCACGCTTGGTCAGGACAATAGATGGAGAAAAATGGTCCGCAGTCGATTGCCTGCTGAAGGTCATATTCTGGAAGTTGGGTGTGGCCCAGGGACGTTCGCAGAGATGATTCCAGAGCGTGAATTGACCTGCTTGGATCCAATTCCAGCCATGCTATCTGTCGCACAAAAGCGAGTCAATTCGAAGCGAGAAAAACCCGCGATATTTGTCGAGGGGACCGCAGAAGATATGCCCTTTGAAGACGAGAGTTTTGAAGGCGTTTGTTCTCTGTTCTCCTTCCGGGATTGGTATGACAAACGGGCCGGTCTTTCTGAAGTGATGCGCGTCCTGAAACCGGGTGGGACTCTGGTGATTGTCGATCCGGCAAAAATGAATCGAGTTCACGGTTGGTTCGGATATCTATGGATGCGAATCTGGGTGGGATCCTACGCACGATTCATCTGTCGAATGAAGAATCATCCTTGGAAGTGGTTGACCCGCACATACGTTCACTTTGGAACGACCAAAACCTATGTTCGAATGCTGGAGGAATCTGGATTTGAGGAGGTCAAAGCGAAGGTGATCTTCCCAGGTATGGCCACCATTTGGACTGGTACCAAACCATAGAACGCTAGAAAATCCAGAACATTCGGCGACATGTGA
>CALCOQ010000279.1 GCA_937897005.1 uncultured euryarchaeote | reverse complement strand
GGTTTGAGGATAATGAGGCATTGTTTGAAGGAATCCTTGAGATTCTGGCTGCCATCATCCTGACGATGGTGGTCATGCATTTCATCAAACACCCGACCGCTGCTGACCTGCATGACTGGGCTGATGATGCTGTTCGCCAACGCCAAGGCATGGGGCTGGCCATGATTACATTCCTCTGCGTATGGAGGGAAGGCTCTGAAACGGTGATTTTCATCAGCGCTGGAACAGAAGGAACGGGAGGCGTGTTCGGAGTTTTCATTGGAATCTTCTTTGCTATAATAGTCTCCTGGATTTTCTTTGTCAAGGGTATCAACATCGATATCAAGAAATTGTTCAAAGTAACGAACATACTTCTCATCATGTTCGCTGCAGGATTATTGGCTCATGGCATTCACGAACTGCAGGATGCAGGTTGGTTCCCAGTTCTGTATGAACATGTTTGGGACATCAATGGAATACTGGATGAAAAGGGCTTCATCGGTGGCATTCTCAAGGCTCTGTTCGGATATAATGGAAATCCAGCGCTGCTGGAGGTAATCGCTTATCTGACCTATATCGGCACCATCTCTGCCTATTACAAAATGAAGATGATACCTCATCCAGAAGAATCTGCCGAAGAGTGACGGCGTTTGGCCACCATCCAATAAACAGCATCCCTCAAAGGCGAAGGTATGGCCCAAGCCAGAGGAAACAGTATCTTCCAATTCCATTTCATGTAAAGAAGACAACGAATAGCTGCACCACTGCGGACATATGGTCTGTCTTTGATGATTAAATAGACAGTGTCCATCGCCTTCAACTTCTCAGGCAATCCATCGATCAAGGCTTTACCCTCAGATGATTCCTGCTCAATTATTTCCAGTGGCTTTGAAAGGCGCTTGCGAACAAAACGCATCGAACGTGAACACAGTGAACAATCCCCATCATACAGGAGCACGTCACTCTGCTGCGACACGTAGAGACCCATCCTGGTAGGATATCTGTATTCGCTTGGGGACCTTTCGAGTCAGAGCCGCCAAAGCATCGTAAATATCATCCTGCTTGACCTTGAAGGCCTTGGCCGCCTTGGCTGTCGACCAAGGAACACTCTCGAAATCAGACTGTCTGATCCACTCAAAAAGACGTGCCTCAAGGTCACTCAAGTCCTCGGCCATGGCAAGGGGAAGCGGTATTGGTTGAATACTTCACCGTTCAAGATAACGAGACGATTCTCCTAGCACAATCCTCTGCAGTCAGGTCTCCATCCAGCAACGTGTTGACTGCTTTGACGAATGGTATCTCAATGCCATCCTTCTCCGCTCTCGCTGCGAACATTCGTGCCGCTCGTACTCCTTCAGCGACCATCACCATCTCTGCGAGTGCTTCATCAAGCGATAATCCCGAACCAAGTTTCTCACCCATACGACGATTCCTGCCTACTGGAGAAGTTGAAGTCACGAAGAGATCGCCCATGCCAGCTGGACCGAAAGCCGTCTCGCCACGAGCCCCTAGTTGTGGTAACAACAAACAACCCTCACGGAAACCCGCAGTGAATATCGCAGCCTTGAGATTGTCACCTCCCAATGAACCAACTGAAGCCAGACCATCGACTAAACCACAGGCAAGAGCAACGACGTTCTTGAAAGCCCCCCATAATTCAGCACCAACCGGGTCACTGGCAGGATGTAGAACAAGATTCTCGGTGGACAACGTGCTGACTAGACGTTCAGCAATTGAACGGTCGTGCGAAGCGACAAGAGCGGTGGTCAACACCCCACTGGCAACCTCTGGAGCAATGGTTGGACCTGTCATCACTGCAACTGGATTGACCATGCTCTCAGATTTCAACATCTCATCGATGGCCTCAGATATCAATCTCTCCCCAGGTGCCAATCCCTTGGCCAGGTCAAGCAATACGTGTCCTGGGCGCAGATGCTCAATAATATCTGCCACCACATCAAGAATTACTCCCGAGGGTAATGCTAGAACCACGATTTCACTGGCATCCAAGGCCTCGTTCACTCGCATCGTCACGTCCAAGCCTGTCAGGTCTTGACCATCGAGATACTTACGGTTCACCCCCTCGGTCATTATCGACTCGTAGACCTCCTGTTCCACCGTCCAACCGAAGACATTGTGGCCATCCTCCAACCACAATCGCGCCAGTGCAGTACCCCAGTTGCCCAGTCCAAGGATAGCGATGTTTGCCATGATATCAATGATGGTGGCAGTGCCAATCACATATGTGGTTTCCCACAACCGTTGACCCAAACATGGCGATTATTCAGACTCGCGGACATTGCCAGCGATGTTTCTCTGGAACAATAGAGCACCGAACAATGCACCGATGATGGCCAGAACCATCGAGGTGCGATGGTCGACCAACAACCACTCCCAACCAGCACTCTTCGACAAGGTGTAGAATCCAAGACCGATGGCAGGACCGAATATCGCTGAGCCTGACAGTGTGGTACCGATCAAACCGGTAGCAGTTCCTGGCTCATCTCCGGTCTCAGCAACCGCTCGCAAGGTGCCGATGTACAACAATCCGAATCCCATACCAAGTGGAGCCTGCCAGACCAGCATCACATACAATGGAGAGATATCAAGCCATTCTCCAAGTGGTCTAGTGGTCAAGAAACCGATGAAGGTAGCCACACTGACCCAATATCCCCAGCGAATCGAACGATGT
>CALCOQ010000278.1 GCA_937897005.1 uncultured euryarchaeote | reverse complement strand
GCAGTGGCGGAGGAGATCGACGCAGTGGCGGAGGAGATCGACGCAGTGGCGGAGGAGAAAGACAAGAGTCTGGTTCCAGAGGCCCAGCAAGGGGAGATGGTCGTCAGAACAAGAGCCGCCCTCAAAGCCGCAGTGGTCGGGTCTTCAAGGAAAGAAAACAAGGCAAGAATTCAAGACATTATCACAGTCAAAGAAACCCTCGAAACCCATTCGATGATGACTGAAAGCAGAGGCGATGGTCATGGCCAGTGACAAAGAGCGAGGCGAAGAACACTATCTCGATGCCGTCGAGGCACTGGAGGACAATGATAGAGATGGAGCGATAAGCAGCGCCAATAAGGCCAGTGAGTGCGACCCAAATAATGCGGAAACATGGTGGTTGTTGTCAAGACTGGAACTACCGGAGAAGACTCCCCCCTCACTGAAGCAGGTGGCAAGGAGTCTTCGGGCCTGTAGAAAAGTGATTGAAATCGAACCCGAACATGATCAAGCATGGAGACAAGGAGCAAGACTTCAGGAGGAGATTGGACTCTACGAAGATGCACTTGAATGGTGGAATCAGAGACGCATCAGCGATCCTTCTGATACTGAAGCAGTTATCGAACAAACCGCATTGTTGGTCGATCTGGGATACTACGATGAGGCAATGGACCTGCTACAGGTCATCTTTGATAACGATCTGGATCTGATTCCTTCCCAGATGTCAAGACTGGCAAAATTGCATCAACTTGTGCAGAAGGCTGCTCAGCAAGGCAGATTGACCCACTTTCGACCATGGGAGAAAAGAGATCCGGGATGGGAAGCCATCAGGATGCGCTCCAACAAAGGCCCTGTCTCTGAGACCTACCTGTTCCTGCTGATGGTGGTTCCATTTCTGGTTCTTGAGGTATGGCTGTCCCAAGGCCTGAACAAAGCAGGATGGATGGGTTTCTGTTTCTCCTCATGTACGATCTTGTTGACTGTCATTCTAGGTATCAGATTCACAAAATCACTATTTCACAAGGTCAATCGACCTGCCTTCAACATGATTCGAGCGATGGATACTGAGGCCACTTCTGGATGCAAGGTCATTGCACCAGAATTGAGATTGGGGCGCCTGTACATGTCGATACTGGGCCGTAGACCCAAAGCATTCCAAGAAAGATTGATGTCCATCATCGAGAGTGGAGATGAACTGCCCAAGGGTTGGAAACCTACTCTTCCAGATTTCGATCTGGCTCTACCAGAAGAAGAAGAATGATGTACAGGGCCCTCCTATGTATCATGGCGATACAATCGGTAGCCATGCGACCACAGGTAATTGCATGGTGGGGAGCCCATGTAACCAAGGGTGGTTTGCTCGGCTTCGGACTCCTTCTCAGCATCACCGCAACACTTGGGGCCGCTCTTATTGCGGCCCGCCGTAAGTGAACCTCGACTCAAGCCAGTTGCAACAATCAACCAATCGAATTCGGATGAGTGGAATGGGTCTATCCGAAAACCAACAACTGATCACATCTTGTTGGAAGTGATCCAGTGGGTCTGTTCATTCCTACGGACAGATTGACCGGCAGAGCCGATTGAAGTCTCATTATTGTTGGTAACCTGCGGCTGCCTGTTGTTGGAAATGAGCGGCATATTGAGCAGCATAAGTACGCGCCGTCTCCTCTGGATAGCCCTGTGCAATCAATTGTTGCACATATGCTTCCATCGGATCCATCTGCACGGCACCCACTTGGTGTCCGGCTGCGGAAGCGCTGAACTGAGCTTCCTCATCATCACCCTTTCCAAGAATCAGAACTGAGAGCAGGATGATTATCACCAGACCCAATCCTCCACCGATGACCAGTATCATGTTGTCCTCCATGAATCCACCACCGCTACCTGAAGACTTTTCTTCAGATTGCTTGTTGACTCCTGTGATGTTTCCATTCTCATCTCTCTCAACCTCCCAACCATCGGGGAGTTCACACTGCTTGGTTGCAGCATTCCAGATCCACTCAACCTCTTCATTGACTGCTTCATCAGGCAATGTAGCGCCGCTACAGGCGGCAAGATTGATGATGATGTAATGATAGATTGGATTTCGTCCATCACCCTCACTCACCTTGAGCCAGAGGTGGACCCTGTTACTCTCGTTGGAGTATTGGTCCTTTATCTTCAATCCAAGAGTGAAATCGGTTCCAGCACACTTCTGAGTTTCAGGAATATTGCTGTTTGGGCCATAATCAGGCATTGATTCATCATCGCACAGGTCATCACTCTGGTTCCATGTGAAATCATCTCTCATTCCATAACGAACCAGACTTGATTGATTGAATGCATTGCTGTCAAATGCCATTTCCACCGAAACATCTCCTCTTTCAGCACCACTGAGCACAGAACCGGAGACGAATACCCAATCATCTACCACTCGGGAATGATTGAGGTTGGAATCGAATTGGATATCAGGCTCCTCATCGCCAAAGCCTTCTGGAACAACCACGAAATACATCCTGTACTTCTCCGAATTCTTTCCTGAGTTATCGTAGACCACCAGTTCTATCCTGATCTGATTCTCTTGAGTTCCAGTGGAGTCAACCGTGATATTCTGGAAGCGGTATGACCACTCGCTGGTCGCTGCTGCTGGAACAGAGAAGGTATGTCCCTCGAGACTCACACTTCCACCTTCGTATGGATAATCGAAGTAGACCGACCATTCGTAGGTGGATATTCCATTTCCATCAGTTGCATCTTCATCGTATGATTCTCCAGCATCGAAAGACACTGTTAGATCTCCACTCTCCATGAGTTTCAATTCAAAGATATCCCAATCCTTACCCTGTACACTCTTGGTGCCACGACTACTGATCTGATCCTTTGTCTCAACCTCATCGATTATCGATGCATTTGCAACAGGACGGAATTCGTCAGCCGCAGTGTCATCTGTCATCAAGGTGATGGAGGCCATTCGCGCATGTCCAGCAGCATCGTGCAGATACATGATGAGTGTCCATGTCTCTCCCTGTGCACATCCAGTATGGTCGACCTTACAGAAAGATGCGACCGGTTGTTCCTCTGAAGTATGAGAGATTGAGCCAGTAACGCTCTCTGGATTGTCCCATGCTGAGGTTGGGCCATTCAATTCCCAATCAGCATCAAGTGGTACAGACACCGAATCGGCACTGAAAGAGAAGGTCAACTCAGAATTACTCTTCATATATCGAGTTGAATATTTTCCAGTGGATGGGTCGATTGAAGGAACTGCATCGTTGATCAGTAGATCAACTCCGTTGCCGATCGCCTCGAAGTTAGCTGGATACGAGGTCACCTGATATGCCAACATGTTAGCACGCACAGGCATGGTGGTACTGTTGTGTGCATCACTGTACAACTCGACATCAATGGTGGAAACGATGAGACCACCGTTCTGGTAAGAACAGACTGCGAGCAAGCTGGCTGTTGGGTCATCGGTATGCTGGATGATACTCTGGAACTCTCCTCCAGAATCCATTCTACCGCCACAGCGCAATGGAATGGAGGTTGCTGAAACAGTATTGGTGTTGATGACTGCATTGGCCACCGTTTGACTCTGTTCGCCGAAAGCCTGGAAGTTGCCGGTGTCAACATTCTCCAATAGTGGATGATAAGGATCTGCAATATCCATCTGGCTGAAGGTCACCTGATTACCAGCAGTATTCTTGTCAAGAACGTCGACAGCGAATGGCAAGCGACCATTCTGTGAAACGTAGTAGTTGTGATATGGTCCAAGATGCATCTCAACGGTTCCACCCGCCGCCATGAAATTCTCAAGATTCAGTTTGTTCATACTGGTACCAATAGCCTCGTAGTAACCCTTGCCACCTTGGCTGGTGTCCTTTGCAGAGAGTTCAGACTGCCAAGGCAACAGGACCTTGTTGTAATGAGTCAACCAACTGCTGGTCAGGTAATCATCCCAATCCTTCATTGTGAATTGGGTATATGTCATTCCCATCCCTTCAAGGTCCTCTTTCACCTTCTCCAACCTTCCAAGATCCGTAGCGTCAGAAAGAATCGCGACATCGATATCATAATGGAAAGTGGCATTGAAGGAACGAATATTTCCTGACAAAGAGCCGTCCGCCAACTCAGCATAGAAACTGATGTTGTAGGTATGGCCATCCTCCCATCCATTCCATGGAGAGAAGGTGACTTCTATGCGCTCATGTGGTTCCAGTGAAGTCAATTGTCCACCATTCGCTGTCAGTGTCGTCTTCAACTCAGGAGTGCCGGTGATATCCTCAACATCCTGATAGAATCGGTAATTTCCAGACAGTACACCATTGGTTGCTGAAAGTCCGAAGTCATGACTGGTGGCATTGTCAATGGGCATGACACATTTGTAAGTTGCATCTTTGAGACAAGCCAAAGAATTCGGTTTGCTCAAGGTGATGTCAACACTTTCAACATTGAAGATGACGGTCTCGACGTTGTTAGCGATGGATAGTTCCTGTGAATCATGCCAATCGGTTGATGCCGAAGCATTGTCGAAAATCGTCTTCACCTCGATCATGTAGACCCCTTGTTCAAAGTCATGGTCTGCTATCGACAATGACTGAGTCTCTAGAGCATCAAGACCAGAAACTGATGTTGAATATGAGGCATCCTCTGTGAAGGTGAATTCAGTTATCGAAATATTGTCGAATGCCACGCCTCTCAAACCGTCATTCATTCCATTATGACCATCATCATCACTCTGGAATGAGAATTTGAGATTCAGCATGCTTCCAGCCAACGAGATACACTCAGGTCCCCATTCTGAAGGTGCTCCAGTGGTGTTCTGGATGTAGATGTGGGTCAAGTCGATGGAACGTGATTTCACCAATCCATCCGAATTGAAGAATACATTGTAATTACCACCTGTTCCTTCTTCACTACTAGCATCTCCGATGTAAGTTATCTCGGTGAAATCAAACTCATCAGTCTCGTTATCATCGATGAATCCGTCTCCATTCTCATCTTCGTTACAAGTACCATCTTGATTGTAATCATTCCACATTCCAATCATCAAGCCATTGTAGTTATCACTGCCTTTCTCCCATTCCATCTGTATTGCAGCATAATCATTGACGCTGTAATAATTACCACCACTATCGATGTAATAGAAAGTCTCAGCGAAGTAATCAAAGGAGAGAGAAACGAAATCACCAGTCATGCTTGTCAGATCGATATCTGGTATTGTGAATGATTCATTCCAGACTTCATCATATCCTTCGATATCGGTAGACTGCGGATATCCGAACCAATAAGCATTGGAATCAAAGAGAACCTCTGCAAGACCTGAGTCATCGGTCACCACACCTTGGCCGTTACCATCATCGGTGTATCGGGAGCCTGAAGAGCCGCCCTCGAAGTCCTCCAAACACTTGGCGGCTGGAGTACCACAATTGATGTCGTTGGGATCTGCACTCTTGATCGTCGCCTGAACATCGAAGTCAACGACGGTGTTTCCATAGTGAGCAACTGTGACATTGATTGGCATAATCGCTTCTGGGTACAGCGCCCCTGGCTCGAACTCATCAAAGGAAACTATCGCAGGGTCATAGACATTCAAGGTCTGCATGTAGAAGACCAATTCATCGTTCAAGTCCTGTTCATCCTGAGCATAATCGACCGAGGCACTGATTCGGTATACTGTATCATTGATGAAACTGGCCTGCATGCTTTCAACGTGAGTCTCTCCCGGTGCGAGATTGGTCATCGTGATCTGCTTCTGGACCACCTGTGGATTTGGCAGGAAGGCAGTGTTCTGTTTCCAGATGCTGATGTTGTCAACCGCAAATCCATCTCGACCGGACCAACGACTCTCATTGGAATCGGAGATACTTCCACCAAAACCAGTTCGGAATCGGAATCTGATATCCACTGTCTCGCCAGACCACCTCGATAGTTCGAAGGCACCTAGGTCTCCTTCATCCTCAGTATAATTGTCCCAACCATAGTAAGTGCCTGATGTGGCAATGCCATAGTAGAGATTGCTCTCGGCAAATGCTCCGTAATTGTAGATCTTGTACTGGCGCTCATTGTCATATCCTCCCCACATACTCGTTCCAGAGGCACAAGCGCCGTCCAGAATTGCCGAAGTTGGACAAGAGACGGTGCTCCATCCACGCTCACCGCGTACATCGATGATCGCAAGGTCATCCCAGATGTCAGCGACTTGGAAACCATTGCCCTGATTGAATCCCAAAGCATCGAATGACAAGTGATTGAATAATTCAGCAGACATCCAAGCGCGGTCTGCGCCGGTCAAGTCAACATCATTGAGGACCATCGCCATATCCCAATTCCTGTGATATCCACTCCAGGTCCCACCGCTGCTGTTGGCACGCATGGTTCCAGCCCACATGAAATCGTCTTGCTTGAGATAATTGGCAGAAACGTCCTCCGCATTGTTACCTGATGTTGCGCCGGTGGAATGATTCGTTTCAAGATGCCAATAATTCGTTTCACCACGGTATTCCTCGTATGTCCAGGTGCAGCCACCACTACAGCCACTGGTCACCTCTGTGCCGTCAAAATCCTGTGAATAGACACTCTGATTCGTACTGGCAGATTCATCGACCTGCTTCAATTCAACACTGATATCTGCATTTCCATTGAGAACGTTCATTCCAGTGTTGGTTATTGTGACATTGATATCACGAGTCCCTTCACCAACGATTCCGTAATATCTGTCAGTAGGATTGACCTCGATCATCGACACCTCAAGGTCCTTGTTATCCATCTCGATGACGGTCAACCTGTCATACTGACCCTGCCAGCCCATATTGTCGATCCAGTTTCCGAAATCAACTCCATCCTCACCTACAACGATGTCGAGGGGGCTGCTGGAACCTCCAGATATCTGTCCTACCGCTATCGCCTTGGGCCTTCGACCCATTGGATATGAAAGCGGGTTCATGTGTCCACCATTTCCATCTGACAAAGTGACCTGACAAGTGGTTGGAGGGGTCAGATAGTAACCCTCACTGGTGGTTCCAGTGCTGGTTGTGGAGTTGATCTGCTCTGCAAGCGTCGGATTGATGAAATCTGGCTCAAAATCACCATTGAGGTCTGCGATGAAACCATACCAAGCGATATATGGTCCGAAATATGCCAATTGTGAATTGCTCCATGTTCCAACCGATGAACTGGTCTTGTAAGTCATGTTCTCGACATTACCATCGGTCATTGCGACCACATCGATGGTGCCATCTCCATTCATATCACCAATGGAATGGTCTCCCCATCTTGCGCCCATCTGGATAGTGTGTGGATTTGCAGTTGCAATGTCAGTAGGGAAGGTATCGGTCAGACAATTGAATTCAACCACTGTGATGTTGTCATCATCGCCTTGAGTCGTATATTGACCCGTGGTATAATCCGCACCCCTTTCTCGCATCAGCCAAGCATCCTCATCAAAACAGGAGCCTGAAGTCCCACCGACTTGTGATTCCCCCCAGTCTCCAATGCGAACCTCGAGATATCTTGCTGTGGTTGAAGGACCAAGACTCATGGTCTTGGCTTGAGTGGAACTTGTGATTGGACCTTGATACATGACCAGCCTCTGCGAGGTGATATCTGCGAGGAGGTCAACTACCAGAACA
This sequence comes from uncultured euryarchaeote, assembly GCA_937897005.1. GTDB lineage: Archaea > Thermoplasmatota > Poseidoniia > Poseidoniales > Poseidoniaceae > UBA226. The sequence continues at coordinate 4,419 of CALCOQ010000278.1, read as the reverse complement.
TCGTCATTACCATCTCCATCCAGGTCACCAGCGGCTAGATCCCAAGCATAAAAATGAGAATAACGCTGCCCGATAGTGAATCCATCGTCGCTGCAACCATTGTTATTGAGGAAGGTGACGTTGCCTGGCTCTCCTGCTGGATTACCATTCTCATCCTGCTTGAATGGGTTGTTCCTCTGGTAGATGACGATATCATCTCCTTCGTTTCCATCAAATTCTCCTACTTCGATCTCGAACACATTTGCGAAATCATTCCACTCTGCTGCAACTCTATCGGTCTCTCCCGAAACCCAAACATCAGTGCGCTTACTGAGATCGCCAGTTCCATCGTTCCAATGAATGCTGATGGTATGGGTTCCAGAGGTAGCAACTGCCACATCAATATCGCCGTCACAATTGAAATCTCCCAACGCAACATCAAGAGGGTCACGGTTGCTGGCATAGGTCCGTGAAATAGAGGCGCTGGTAAAGGTTGCACTTGCCATCAAAGAAGTCAACATTATCATTACCAGACAAACACTTCTTGCGCGCACACGAAGGAGGTCATTGTTTCGAGACATCATCATCACTCAAGGTCGCGACTTTCACTTTCTATTAAACCCCTTTGTCATCACGACTGTTTAGTAAGTCAATAAAAGCCCCGCAGTATCACGTTTTCAGTAATAATGAAAGGCGCGCCGAAGAGGTGTTTCAACAGTTCTATAAATGCGTTTTCGCCTTTCCAGCCAACCAACTTGGACTAGGGCCATATCCAACTTTGTGGCCTCCATGGATCTTGACGAGTTTTCCGTGTCTGAATAAAACATCCAACCACACTTCCAACTCAAGGTCCTCCCGTCCTCCCAATCTGCCTTGAGCAGCTTTCTCAATGGCCTCGACTGAAAGTCCGGTCACCCCGAAGTCTCTGACCGTCACACGCATGATTTCACGCAACCATGCCTCGGCCATGGGATCGCTTGAAAGGGGGTCTTGAACAGGTTGTGGTTGTTCCTCTAGGTCCTCGAGGGCCTCGGCGATCTCCAAAGGATCAGGGCGAATTGGTTGTTCAATTCCCAATGCATCCAATTCAGCTTGCAGATCCAGACTTCCAATCTGTCTGCGAACGGTTGGAATTCGAGAAGGATCAGGAGGGGGGCCCATATCTTTTGGAGGGCTGATCTGGACAACTTCCTCCTCATCGCTGGATGTTCTTTCTCTTCCTCTCTGAACCTCACTTGTGGTGGTAGCCAGCGGCATGGTCCAACCAACACCTTCGAGACCGATGAGAATGAGTTGCTGTGAAACCCATTCTGAATCACCCTCGATGACTACGCTCACATCCTGTGAATCTGACCTGAAACGGTAACGTACTGGACCCTTTAGGCGGATGGACATCGTGCGACCCTGCTGGGAGGGGGGTCAAGAACCTCACGGACTCGCATCAAGAGTGGCGATTCCAAGAACCATCGGCGGCGGACAACCACCATTCTCCATCCCCATCCTGATACCACTGTCCTGAATCATTTGTACTGTATGAACCGCCAGCAGGCAATTTCTGCCAATCTGAAACCCATTGTGGTTTTGCTGGTATCACGCTTTGAGGCGGTGAAGGGTCGGGTGTGGACACCATGGCAACCGCAAGATCCTGGTCCATCGGTGTTGGCAGATTTGAGGGGTCCTCTGCACCCCATAGATCAACCACTTCATCAGAGTCCTTTGAGCCCCTTCTGGAAAGGAATAACACTGCTACAGCGACCAAGGAAATGGCGGTGATGATACTCACCCAGAGTGCAGTACTATCTTGATCGATCTCCGCTTCTGAGGTTTCGGTCTTGGTATCCTTGTTCTCATCATCTGAAGGTTCATCATCAACAACCTCGATGTGACCGAGCAATAATGCATCATGCTCAGCGACCACCACCCATTCGCCGCGAACATCGAGTGATTCGAGATAGAAGCCTACAGATACATTACCAACATGTTCCTCAACCAATTCACACGCAGTGAAGGAGGTGTTCATTCCGTAGGCCAAGATGAACGGCTGAATACATTCACCACCCGGAGCAGGACTCTTGAGACGTACCCGAACTTCGGTATCCCACACTCCATCGTTGCTGATTTCACAGTCAATCCCAGATATCAGACCTTCAGAATCAATCACTCTGGTCTGGCAAGACGAAGACACATTCATGGTAAGAACAGAAGTTGAATCGACGATTGTTGAATTGGTCGAACATCTTGATTCATCATCACAGATGGACACATTGAATTGATGCTCTCCCGCAAGCCAGACACGCATATCCAAACCAATGACCCAATCGTCATCGACGAGATTGAAATCGACATCCACCACACTGCCATCAACCGATAACTGCAGAGTGACAGATTGTTCACTCTCATTATGGATGGTTCCGGGCAGGGTGTAATTCCATCCATCCCATGCGCCGTCCTCAAATTCCACCCAAGGAGCACTCACCGGCGGCAGAATGGTCAAGAATGCGTCAGCAGCACCAGAGATGAAAGGAAGGGCAGGATTACCGATTTCATCAGCCAGAGCGATATCTATCCAATAGATTCCAGGCTCCATTGTTGCAACAGAGAGGTCTGCATATCCCCCACTATCTGAATCAACCACCATCAACAGGGTACGATAGTGTGTTCCATCAGCCCTGCTGATTGAAACAGAACCATCGATTCCTTCACCTGACTCTGCCTGCCACTCGACATAGGTTCTCCAAACCTGTTCACCAGCATCGGTCCAAGCACCGGAAACCGCGGTTATCTGCGGAGGTTGTTCATCGATGAAAGTCAGAATAGCATCGATTCCTGTACGGAAACCGTCGCCATCAGACTCACTGCGCAGAACATCAGTGCAGACCACTTCCGCATTCCACATTCCGAGGTTTCGTCGATCGACATCCCAGGTTCCAACATAGGATGTAAGCGTTTGATTCCAAAGCAACTGTGCTGTCTCGACGTTCGAATCACTATCACTGAAATCAATACTGACATTCAAATCGTACCTGTTGGAATCTACTCCAACTGCGATGTCAACACTCTGGTTATGCCACCATTCTGAAATCAATGGGTCACTGTCCAATGGCCCATTGCTACTGTTAAATTCAAGAGTGAAGACCTTAGGACGAATTGGTACAACAAGCATCTCAGCCGCAGACCCATAGAAGGCTGAATTGCCATTTTCATCCTCTATCGAAATTGATGCCCAACGATGATGATCCATCGTCATGTTCCATCCAAAGGTTGGAATGAAGTTTTGATAGACAAGGCTACCCACATCGAATACTGCCTGCAAAGGAGAAGAAGTTGGTCTCAAATCGTACATCAACAGATTGACGAAAGCATCCTTGAACCTTTGAGCAATCTCAGAGTGACCAGTATCATTCGGATGTCCATCCAGAGCATTCCACTCCGGATGAGCAGCATTGGTATCGTTGAAGGGAATCAATGTGATATTGCTCAGATTTGCAGCGATTGCAGCCATGGCGTCATTCTTCTGATTCAGTCCATGCGCCTCGGAAGCGGCATAACAACCACCAGGACCACTACCGTTTCCACAGACATATTGAGGCTCGATGCGTAGGTCGAAAAACATGATGTGAGCGCCTGTATCCTCTATCTGTTCGAGTAGTGGAACATAATCACTCCACCATTGAGAGACCGGAGTATTGGCATAATCACCGAATGGAAGGAAGGTTACTACCTCAGGTTGAGCCGCTTGAATCTGAGTCATCTTAGCCTGATAATCTGTGACTCTGGCGCCACCCTGACCAAGATTGGTGATCGATAGTTGAGTGTTGTTCTCCAGCAGCCAATCCTCCAGTAATGGAACATATGCAGTGGTCTGGGAATCGCTGGCTCCTGCTCCAGCGGTGGTTGATGAACCAAGAGTGACCACTGAAGTCAGATTTGCAGCAACTGGATTCTCAAGCAACCAGGTCTCAACGCTGATACCGCTTTCACCTAGTACGTCCCTCACCTTGAGATTGAGGAGAGCACCGTGTCTTGTGATGGACTGTGTGGAACCTCCGACCTCAAACCAAACATCATCCAATTGTGGAGCCATATCATCCACCCAATCGATCTGAAAATTATTGAGGAACAGTGTGGCATTGGAACCATAGGCATTCGCATCAACTTCCAGAATGAACGCTGGCATACAGAATGGCGTGGCATGATACCAGTCCCCACAAGTGCTTGTTGCAACAGCATCCATAGCCTCATCAAAATCGAGTTGAATAGTGCTGTTGTAAGCAATTGATGGGTCTGCCAGCAGCAGACTGAATTGTCCTTGAGGGCTTACGATATCAAGCTCCACTTCACCCCATTCGATGCCATCTTGATCAACGGTTCCGGAGTTTGGCCACTCTGCATTCAAGACACTCTGTTCGATGAACATATCATATCCATGAGCAGGAATAT
>CALCOQ010000277.1 GCA_937897005.1 uncultured euryarchaeote | reverse complement strand
TTCTACGCAATCCATTGGCTCCTGTTCCAAGATGGAATGATTCTTCCTTGAGCATTGGACCCATGCTTGCAGCCAATGGCTTGAAACCGGAGGTAGATAGCATGCCGAGTTGGAATTTACCATCTCTATCGACAAACATGGTGTAGCAGAAGAAATCGAGCCAGTGTGGCATTGGGCGGTTGAATGCGCCCAGCAATCGGCTGCCTTCCTGAGCGTTTCTCTCTAGGAGTTTCTGGGCTTCTCGGGCTCCTTGTTGTCCGAAATAGGTCATCAGAAGATAGCACATCTGCCAACCATGACGCTGTTCCTCAGCCATGATTCTAGCAGCAGCATAGCGGTCGTAGTCACTGGGTGCGGTCTCCAACAGGTGCTTCTGTTGCTCAACACTGGCAAACTCGGTATCTCCTTGGACAGTGATCATCGAGAGCAGACTGTCCCTGATGTTCTGGTGTGGAATCTGAAGGGAACGCTCCCACTTCGTTCTCCCCTTGTAGTCACCGAATTCGATGACATCTCCAGCTCTTTCCCAATCAAACTTGATCGAGAGTTCAAAATCTCCAATCCATGAGGGGTCAAAACCTACTCTTTGTTGCCACTCGCCGAAGTTGTCAACCCACTCATCGAAGGTTGTCGGTAACTCGCTCATGTACCTGCGAGAGGCTCATCACCCTTGAATAATTGTCTCAAACGCCCTTGAAGTCAGCAACCCGTTTCTCGACGTATGCGGCGATTCCTTCTTTAGCATCGCTGCTGTTGAAGAGTGCAGCCTGTAGTTCTCGCTCAAGTGCCAAATGGTACTCAAATGGAATCTCAGGGCCGGTCTGGCAACTCCGCTTGATGTTTCCAACCGCTTTGGTCGCCTTGTTGGGCAGGGTGAATTGACTGCACCAATCCAGACAGTCTCGACGGAAATCATCAGCACTTCCTTCGAAGATGTGATTGATGAGGTGCATGTTCTCGCCGTCCTCGAATGAAATCAGTTGTCCAGTGACCATCAGTTCCATCGCCTTTGATTTGCCGATGAGTCTGGTCAGGCGTGCAGTCCCCCCAGTTCCTGCCAATACACCGAGGTTGATCTCGGGCAGGCCAATCTTGCCAGCGTTCTTTCTGGCGATGCGAATATCTGCTGCCATTGCAATTTCCAATCCGCCACCAACCGCATGTCCATTGAGGACTGCAATCACGAGTTTGGAAGTCTGTTCCAAGCGAGAGAGTGTCTCGTTTGCATGAAGACAGAAATTATACTTGAAGCCTGGAGTGACGCTGTTGAGCATCTGTATGGAAGCGCCAGCTGAAAAGAACTTGGAACCGTGCCCAGTAAGCATGATCACGGTCACGTCATCATCGAAACGTGCCTTTATCACTGCAGTATCGATATCGCGCATCATTTCGTGGGTGTAGGTGTTGGGGCCTTCGCCTTCACCTTGCAGGGGGGCGCCAGCAGAATCAGATGCAAGTTCAATGACTGCGATTCCATTCTCAGTCACACCATAGTTCACCAGATTGTTTGGCATTGGCTCAAAGGAGAGTCCGTACAGGTCGCTCATGGCCCGCCGACCACAGTTCCGTTCATCAATGAATCGTCGCGCTTGGGCAAGTCCTTTGGACCCCCCCTCCTCAGCAGCAAGCATGGCGATAAGTGCTAATGCACTGAAGCGCGGCTATGGTAAGGTTCGGGTTCTGGAAGGTCTCGACATGTCGGTTGAACCGGGCATGATTTACGGCTTGCTTGGACCATCGGGTTGCGGAAAAACGACCTTGCTCAACGTTATTCTTGGCTTTCTCATTCCCGAATCTGGAGAAGTAGTGGTTCTGGGTAATGCTCCAGGAACACCAGCGTCGAAGGTACCTGGTTCGGCAGTAGGTTATTCTCCTCAGGAGTTGGCACTTTACCTTGACCTCTCGATTCATGAGACCTTGTTGTTTCACGGACGTCTGCATGGAATGTCAAATGAAGAGATAATGAAACGAGAGGAGTGGTTGATCGATTTCCTCGATCTACCAGAACCTGAAAGACAAGTGGGCAAGTTGTCAGGAGGTCAGAAGCGAAGAGTTTCGCTTTCGGTGGCACTCCTTCATGAACCAGAATTATTGCTTCTCGACGAGCCTACCGTAGGGGTTGACCCGGAATTAAGGGCCCGGATATGGGGGCATCTGCAGGCCATCGCTACAGATGGCACGACAATTGTGCTGACAACCCACTACATCGATGAGGCGAGTAAGGCAGACCGTGTTGGTCTGATGCGAGATGGCCGTCTCTTGGCTGAAGCAGCGCCCAAGGAATTGATGGATAAGCATCAGACTACGTCCTTGGAAGAGGTCTTTCTGTCATTGTGCAAGCGGGAGGTGGAGGTGTGAATTGGGGTCGAGTCAAGGCCATAGCGTCGCGAAAATTCTCTTCTATTCGCAGAGACCACAGAATGTTTGCTTTCATCGTCATCATGCCGGCGATTCAGATTCTGTTGTTTGGCTTCGCAATCGGAGCCAGTCCGACAGACCTTGAGGTCATAACCGTCGGCGAGCATCCGGTCATCGAAGCCTTGGCGAATTCTGAGAATCTTATCATCTCTGAATCAAATGACCTTGAAGATGCCCGAGCCAAGGTCGAAGCGGGTGAAGCATGGGCAGTGATAGAGGCTGAGAATAATTCATTGGTTGTACATCTCGATGCTTCAAATCAACAGATCATGCAGACTATCATGAGTGAGATCAGATCAGCACTTGAAGAAACAGCACCAGCCTTACCTCTAGAGATAGCAGACCCTATCCACGGAGAGGAGAATCCTGAATTCATCGATTTCCTTGCTCCAGGAATCATGGTTCTGGTCTGTTTCATGTTTTCAATAATATTGACAACCATGGCCTTCGTAGGTGAGCGAAATGACGGTACTCTGGATCGATTGTTTGCTGCAGGGGTCAGGCCTTCTGAGGTACTGTTAGGCCATCTTGGTGCCTTTTCTATTATCTTGGTTGGGCAGGTCAGCGTCGTCATCGCCATCGCTGTGGGTGTTTTCGACATCCCGATGAAGGGTTCACTTACTCTGTTGTTCGCTCTGGGATTATTGCTCGGTTGGGCTGCAATGTGCTTGGGACTGTTCCTTTCCACCAAGGCAAAGAGTGAATTTCAGGCCATGCAGTTGGTGATGCCGATAGTATTCCCAGTCTTGTTACTGTCTGGAATACTTTGGCCAGTCGAGGCTCTTCCCATCGTCCTCAGAGAGATCAGTATGGTATTGCCGACGACATGGGCTTCTGAGGCCTTCCGGTCAATCATGATGAGAGGTTGGGGGCTTTCTTCGCCAGTGGTATGGCAAGCCTTCCTTGTGGTGTTTTTGTTCGGGACCTTGATGCTGGTAGCTGCGACGAAGTCGCTCAAGGTCCGTTCCTGAATCACTCTTCTTCTGGGATCGAGGCATCATCAGAATCCTCAGAGAAACTGGCCCCACCACCGGACCTGCGAACCTGTTTCCAGCGCTTGCCTATTGCGATGGCTTCCGGACTGGGTTCCCATCGGTCTCGTTTCAAGTCCTTACGGAAGGGCATGCGTCTGAGTTTTCTTCCATCCTTTGTTGTCTCACGTTTCAACATCAGTTTACCAAATGAAGAGTAAATCATGTTTCGCCAGATACTGCCACGGAAAATCCGCTCGATGAACGGTAGTCCATCGCCGCGTTTCTTCTGGTCCTTCATCCACATTCGAGCAATGCGTTTGAAACTACGGTCTCCAACCCTATTCATCAAGAAACGATTGGCCACCGAGGTCTTGACGAAGGGTAACAGTTGTTTTCTAACCGCTTTCTCGTAGTCTTCTCCTCCAAGAATGTCTTGAGCGGCGAGCACGCCGCTGGTGACTGCATATCGCATTCCGAAACCCCACATGAAATCCTGTAATCCTCCGGCTTCTCCAACGTAATATCTTCCATTCTCCTTGTAGTGGTCATTGATGGTGAAATCTCCTTTTCCTCCAACTCTCTTGATAGGTTCAATGTCCAGTTCCGGGTAGTGCTTCTCGTACCAGGCAATAGTCTCATTGAGGAAGCGTTCACTCTTACGTTGCTTTCTCCATAGGCAGGTGCAGATGAGTCCGATTCCATCGATGACGATCAAGTATGCATATGCTCCTGGTGCGAGTTTATCGTTGAGATGAAATGAAACATGATTCGGATAATTTGTCTTGAAGACTTCACCATAGGCTACTGCTGAAGTGCCCTTAGGTCCAGTGGCGATTATCGTGCAATCTTCTGATTTGACTCTTGACTTGTAATGGATGTTGACACCCGCTTCCAAGGCTTGACGCTTCAACCCCTGATCTATGGTATGTGGGGCGGTGCCTCTCTCGACTACCCTGAATGCCACTTTTGGCCCCCAAGCCCTGCTGATCTCATCGTCGGGATGAATGACATTGATTTCATGGAAGGGTGTTGACTTGAACTCATCAGGGTCTATTCCCCAATCTCTTAATTCATCGACGAAATCACTGTTACTACTCCAGTTCTCCAGACCTTGGAAATCGCCATCAAAACGGGCTCCAGAATCTTCTCGGATATCATGGATATGAACTTCTTTTCCAGCCTTTGCCAGGATTATTGATGCAGCAAGCCCGGATAATCCCGCTCCCATAACGTGGATTGGTCCCGGTTCCGAGGTGCTCATCATTACGGCCTGTGTGAATATGGCTTCAAGTGTTCGTTACAAAAGGTGGATGTATTGCAACCGTTTACGAGGCCCATGGACAAGCGGGTCGTCGTCAAAGTGGTCGAGACTGAACTCGATGCCGATGCACTTCAGAGATCTCTCACTACTGATGGTTGTGGGGCAGTGGTTTCTTTCCTTGGGATCGTCAGGGATATCGATGAAGGAGAACAGGTGATTCGGCTAGAATTCGATGCGTGGAAGGAAAGACTGGAACCCGTTCTCAGGCAATTGGCCGAGGAATCTATTCACATCCATGGTGTTTCATCAATAGTTCTTGGACACAGGGTTGGTGCGGTGGGTCCGCAGCAACCCATAGTTTCGATTCATGTCGCTTCACCACATCGCAAGGAGGCCTTTGAATCATGTTCATGGCTCATCGACGAACTCAAGGCTCAGGCTCCCCTGTGGAAAAAAGAGGTCAGAGCCAGTGGGCAGGTCTGGAAGGCAGGATTGGGGTGAGTAGATGATTGAAGGAATGATCGATGTCTCTGACAAGCCATCTGTTCCCAGGCAAGCCAAGGCCAGTGGACTACTCCATTTGAGAGATGAGACCGCAGCAGCGATCAGCAGCGGTCCTCTGAAGAAGGGAGATGTGCTTGAAGCCTCGACCATTGCAGCCATTCAGGCGGTCAAGGACACTCCTCGAATAGTTCCACATTGTCATCCCATACCGATCGAGGGATGCTGGGTGGAATGGGATTGGGAGAATTCAAATCTTCGTTGTACGGTGACAGTCAAGGCGAAATATCGTACAGGGGTGGAAATGGAGGCTCTGACTGGGGTCAGCGCGGGCCTACTTTGTGCTTGGGACATGGTCAAGTCGATGGAGAAGGACGATACTGGCCAGTATCCAAGTGCTAGGATGACCGATATCGTCGTGCTTGAGAAACTCAAGGGATAGTTCCGCAATGCTTGACACCCGCCCCCACTTCGGGGGGTCATGGCAAGAGTCGGCGACTTGGTTGACCACTTCCGTCTGGCTTGTGAGAATGCAGCTATTGCCAGCGATGCCTGGAGAGGCAAAGGGGATGGTAAAGCAGCAGATGGCGCAGCGGTTGAAGCCATGCGTGCTACTTTTGATCAAGTCCCATTCGACGGTCGTGTTGCGATTGGCGAAGGTGAGAGAGATGAAGCACCGATGTTGTGGATAGGAGAACCACTTGGAAACATGCAAGGCAATTCTGATGCTCTGAAGGTAGATATTGCTGTGGACCCATTGGAATGTACCAATAATTGTGCAACAAACAGCCCTAATTCCATTGCTGTACTCGCAGCGGCTCCAAGAGGAGACCTTCTTCACGCTCCAGATTGTTACATGGATAAGATAGCCGCTGGTGCTGACCTTGCAGGTGAAATCAGTCTTGATGCTGAAGTTGCTTGGAATCTGGAACAGGTCTCGTCAGTACTTGACAAGCCAATGAGCGAGGTCAGAGTAGTTGCACTCGACCGCGAGCGTCATGCTCAATTGTTCTCAGAGGTCAAGGAGGCGGGGGCACAATTGCATCTGATGGGTGATGGTGATATCTCTGCAGCGATCTGGTCTGCTGATCCAACCGGGCCCTATGACCTCTTGTTGGGTATCGGTGCTGCGCCGGAGGGAGTCATCACCGCTGCTGCTTTACGTGGATTAGGAGGAGTCTTTGAGGGACGTCTCAAGTATCGAAGCGAGGAGGAGAGAGAGCGTGCCAGTAACATGATCGAAGGGGATATTGACAGACTGTGGAGGGCTGAAGAATTGTGTCGTTCCACTGATTCAGTGTTTGTGGCCACCGGAGTCTGTCCAGGCTATCTCCCCGGCGTGGAACATGTTGATGGCGGAATCAAGACCACGTCGCAGGTCATTGATGTAGTAAGTGGAATTTCTGAACGGATTGAAACAGTACACCGTTGATTCAAGTTTTGATAATGCCCGTTCTCCCACAGGTCCGGATGTTGTGTCCGACTCGTCCACATCCATTACAACGCCTCTTTCCATCCTTTGGCCTACGTCTTGCTGATGCACTTTCGGGGTGGAGGCGAGGACATGTTCTGATATTGTGTCCTGCCCTTCTACATTCATTGCAGACCTTTCTGCCATCCTTGCGAGGTCGAGTTCTTTTCGAACGCTTGGGATTCAATTTTGGACAGGTTCGAGAATTGTGTTTTCGACGATTACAATGACTGCAACGTCGTACACCATCCTTCCTCTTCCTGGACGAACGTTCAGGATGTAGTTTGGGACAGGTTCTGTTATTGTGTCCAGAGCGACCACATTCAGAACATCTGCGACTCCCTTTGTTCTCCAGCCGACTTTTTCTGATCTTGGCCTTCTGGGGGTTTATCTTGGGGCACGTTCTACGATTATGTCCCTTGTTGCCGCATTCAGAACAAATGTAGAAGAATATCGGCTCCTGCATCAACAACGCCCTGCGCAGAGTTCATATTTTTCATTGACGGTATCCGAAAATCATCTGCTTGAGATTGTCACCATCACTGCGATTCATTCAAGGTTGGAGTGCTTGTGCCAAGATTGCTGATGACCATGGATATCGCCCCTCCAGCAGATGTACCGGAAGAGATGGCTGAGACTTGGCTTGCCAATATGGCTGCTGCTACTTGTGGGACGGGTAAGATGAATCTGTTCGCATGTGACCAGAAGATAGAACATCTGAACGATGATTTCTATGATGGTGGGGACAAGATTCCATTGACTTCCAATAATCCTTCACATCTATTTGAGATTGGTGCGCGTGCTCATGCCGAAGGTACCATCGGAGTATTGGCAGGACAATTGGGTCTGATATCCAAGTACGCCATGGATTCCCCTGAGGTTCCTTATCTGGTGAAATTGAACAGTAAAAGTCACATGGTCAAGACATCGCAACGTGATCCAATCAGCATGGCGATGTGGGATATCGATGATGTCTTCACTCTTATCAATAACGGAGTCAATGTGGTCGGTATCGGATATACCATTTATCTAGGCAGCGAATATGAGCACGATATGTTGACTGAAGCAGCAACCATGATTCGACAAGCCCATGAAAACGGTCTGATATCTGTAACTTGGATTTATCCTCGTGGACAAGCAGTTTCTGACGAAACAGATCCACAACTGATCAGTGGAGCAGCAGGGGCCGCATTATGTATTGGAGCAGATTTCACCAAGGTGAATTATCCACGTGCATTTGAAGGAATGAGTGCGGCTGAAAGTCTTGGCATTGCTGTCGAGGCTGCTGGCCGAACAGGAATCATCTGTTCTGGCGGAAGCAGCCTTGCACCTGAACCGTTCCTGCAGCGACTTTGGGACCAGATCAATATCTCTAGAGCAAGAGGTGCTGCTACCGGACGTAATATCCATCAGAAGAGCACTGACGAAGGTGTTAGGATGGCTGCTGCCTGTCATGCCGTGATCTGTAAGGGTGCTTCGGTGGAAGAAGCTTTGACGATATTCAATCGTTGAACATCACCTGCATACGACATGT
>CALCOQ010000276.1 GCA_937897005.1 uncultured euryarchaeote | reverse complement strand
TATTCGATACTGACATCGCTGAATCCGCTCTCTTCGACCACGATTTCTGCTATTCTCCTGACCGAACAAGTATCGCCTGAGCCAAGATTGTAGCAATTGATGTCATCATTTGTATTCTCCACAACATGAACCATGGCTCTGGCAGTATCATTCACCTCCATGTATGATTTTTCCTGCAGACCGTTCCCAAGAACCTCTAATCTCGATGAGTCAGCCTTCAGTTTATGGATGAAATCAAAAATCACACCATGTGTTCCCCGAGCACCTACTATGTTGGCGAAACGGAAGATCCAGCATCGAAGTCCAAAGGTACCAACCCATGAGGTCAACAACCCCTCTCCGGCCAATTTGCTGGCTCCATAGAGTGAAATTGGAAACAATGGCCCGAAGTCTTCCGGCGTCGGCATCACTGCCGCTTCCCCATAAACCACAGAAGATGATGAAAAGGCGATATCCTTGACCCCGGATACTCGCATCGCTTCAACCACGTTGTAGGTAGCCACCGTGCCTTGCTTGAGGTCTGTATCGGTCACACGCGTACCCAACCTGATGTCCGGATTGGCTGCAAGGTGCCAAACCATATCTATTCCTTGCATTGATGAAACTACAGCATCCAGATCAAGAAGATCTCCAGAATGAAGTTCAACATCACTACTTGAGTGACCAGAGATGAATTCCGTCCTCCCACTCGAGAGATTATCAAATACTCTCACTCGATGTCCCTTTGCTACCAATTCATCGACAAGATGTGAACCGATGAATCCAGCGCCTCCAGTGACCAGATGAAGCATGTTGTTCGCACCGCCGACCAAGGGGTTCGGTTTGAGGATTGTGTTATCTCGACATCCGCTAATATGCGCTTCAAGAACCCTACAAATAGGTAGTCGTAGAAGATAGATGGCATTGATATGCTTAGAATATCAACCCCAGATTCGGCGGAGCAGGATGGTCATGATGGCAAAACACATGCAACTGCACCAACAAATTCCCACCCAATGGTGCTAGGGTGGGAAATATCAGCACCAGGAATGTGAAAAAATGACAAAGAAACAGAATGATGAGCAAGAAGAGAAGATGAACGAAGAACAGAATGACGGCAGGACCCCCTCGTTACTCGTTGGATATGTTCGCAAGAGCAATGCTGGTGGAGCACTGAAGGTCTCAGTCAACACCAGTGCATTCAGCGACTGCAACACGTACACCACCAGTGATGGACAGAGCTACGTCCCATTAGTGATCAGTATGTCCGCTGTACGCCGAGTGATCGATGGAGAGCGGGCCGTGACCACTCTCAGTCATCTACTACCAGAATGAGTGGTTTGATATCCTTAACAGGCATATTCATAAGAATATCTGATATGTTGGAAGAAGAATTAAACAGGGCCGGATGCCGGATTATACTGATGGAGTACGACGATAGCGGCGACTTGAGCATTGTCGCCGGCCTACCCATGTACAACGAGGAAGAGACCATCGGCACAGTCGTCACGATGACTCGGCCGTTCGTTGATACCGTTGTGTGTGTTGACGATGGCTCGTCCGATGATTCAGCACATGTGGCTTCGGTAGCGGGGGCTGTCGTCCATCATCATCGGGTCAACCGTGGATACGGTGGCGCCATGAAGACCTTGTTTCGACTTGCCCGTGAACAGGGGGCCAAGGCTCTGGTCATCCTTGACAGCGATGGGCAGCATGACCCGAAGGACATCCCGAAACTGCTCGAATCGATTCATAAGGCTGAGGCAGATATTGTAATCGGTTCACGCTTCCTCGGTGAGGTCCGCTCCGAAGAGATGCC
>CALCOQ010000275.1 GCA_937897005.1 uncultured euryarchaeote | reverse complement strand
TCCATGTCCAGAGCAATTCTGAGGAATGCCCGCTGCTTGCCCAACCTGATTCTGAGCAGGTCAGCCTTGGTGAGTAAAGGTCGAGATTGACCGAACTGTCACTATCGTAGGCAACAATGACTTCTGGCATCCCATCAGCATCGATATCCACCACCGCTGGTGAAGACTTGACTGCAATGGTCACACCAAGGTCAACTTCCCAGGCGATCTTTCCAGACCCACCATCAATGATGCTGAGAACGCTATGTGTCTCTCCGCCAACATTCTGTGAACTCACCATGACTGCAAACAGCAGCCCTAGTCCACAACGTTGGCTTGCGGCGGAAGGGGCACTGATTGATGCGCTGAAGTCTCCAATCACCGATCCAAATCCATCAGCTCCATAGTGTGAACTCGTGTGGTGATGCCAATTGACCAGTGGGTCATCGATGGTCAATAATGAAGTGACATTCTCGACCGGACCGTCATTTGGTCCTCCATTGACTGAATGAGGAGGCATGGTCGAGTTGTGGGTTGGATTGTGGCGAAATTGCCCCCACTCCTCATCACCATACCATGTCGTTCCATCTCGGGCATTGGCATTATGGTTGCTCAAAGTTGAAACTGAAATGGCTCCGGTCCACGCTGCAACCGGAAGCAACATCAGTGCCATGAAGACAGAAGTTCTGCATGTGTCACTTCGCATACCAACACCTTGTTGTGGATTTCATGCACCTAATAGGCTTACGTGAAACGGGACCCTTAGGGTCCCGAAAAATGAATGCAGATTGAGTTGCGAGGGGGTCAAGTGCAACGAACATCAAGGCGCATCGAAAATCTCCCCGGTCGGTGGGCTTATGAGGGGAGCACAGGTCGCCGGTTCGACTTCGGTCGCTTTCTCTCCCGAGGCGTACGCCGGTGAAGGACGGAATGGGTATCTTCCGTCCTTTCTTACGCTTTGGGGCGAACGTGGTTGAAGCGAGGTGGAAAAGATGTACAAACTGGTGCAGAAAGAGGATATCATCAGGATTCCGGCGGAATATATCCGTAAGGGCCAATCGTTGAATCAGCATATTGACAAGCTCGCAGCAACTGCGTTTGAGGGGCGTTTCGATGACGACAATCGATTCATTCTAGTGACCTTGAATCACGAACCACTGGGTCGCGGGCGCATCATCCATGGAGATGGAGCCATCTATCAGAATGTCAAATTCGACGCAGTTCTGTTCTGTATGGACGATTACGAAGTGGTCGAAGGTGCGGTTTCCGAAGTGCATGATTTCGGTGCATTCGTTCGTATCGGACCAATGGAAGCTCTACTCCATAAATCCCAGATCATGGAAGACCATGTTGATGTGAATGTTGGAATGGGAATGATAGAAGGTAGGCAGACTGGCCGTAGATTGCAGACGCGCAGCACCGTTCGAGCAAGAATCGTCTCGCTTTCACCTAATTCAACAGATCCTCGTCAAAGCAAGATTGGTCTGACCTGCAAGCAGCCGGGTCTAGGCGGAATTGAATGGCTCGAAGAAGAACGCAAGGAGTGAGGTGAAGAATATGGTAAAGCAACCGTACGCATGCGGAGAATGCCATCGAATACTCGATGATGGAATAGACCAGTGCCCACATCATCCTGATGCCAAGGTCACTTCTGATCATCTGGGATATGTCATCATACTCAACCCAGAAAGGGCTGAGATTGCAGCTAGATTGAATATCTCAGAGCCTGGAACTTATGCGCTCAAAGTGAATGTCCACTGAAGGAGTTGGAAGAATGGAGATTATTGAACGCAAAGAGAATGTTCTGCTCGACCGTGTAGAGATCGATTTCAGATGGCGCCATGAGGGCCGTTCGACCCCTAGTCGAGCTGAATTACTGGATATGGTCAAGTCATTGGAACCTGGTTCTGACAAGGGAAACATCATCGTCAAGGATGTCAACACTCGTTTTGGACAGCCCACAACCACAGGAGTCGCTCATGTCTATGGAGACAGGGAAAGCATGTCGGTGGAACCAGCATACCTGTTGGAAAAACATGGCCTCCAATCCGCAAGATCCTCAGATAAGGACACTGCAGCTTCAGCCGCAGTCGCCGCTACAGATGATGGGGGTGAGGAATGATGGGTGGAAGCGATCGCAAACGCCGATTGGCTGAAGGTAGAGAAGGCCCTAACCCAAGTGGAAAGTGGGCCAAGTATGCCATTGAAGATGGTAAACTCGTTCGCAAGGGAGAACCCTGCCCAGAGTGTGGACAGGGAGTTTTCCTCGCGATTCATAAAGATCGCAAGTCATGCGGCCGATGTGGATTCACGGTATCCATTGTTGCCAGTGAATGATTCGAGAACTCATCATTTCTTGAATTCAGACCATTTGCCCAGATTCTCTAGAATCTGCCATTTCCCTTCTTGCTGCAATATCTGTACTCCGAGTTCATCTCGTTCGAAACGCATCATTCCTTCATCACTCCAGATCAAGTCCTCTCTCCATCCGCACATTCTCCAAGCACGAATATCTTCATCCCAGACCGCTGCCGAAACTGGGCCACCCACATCAACCATAGTGACCTCATCATCTTCTGGATCCATGAATCGCAGCAGGTGACCTCTGCTGGTGCATAGTAACCAGCCTCCTTCAGAGGAATGGAAAGTGTCAGTAATGCTGGCGGGTGCCTCGATTGTTCCCAGTTCCAGTGTCTGGCCATCTTCGGCAGATATTCTAGCCCACCCACCTGCGCGAGACCATAGGTACAATTCACCGCTGACCTCATGCATTCCACTGATTTCTTGACCTCGAGGAATCCCTTCAAGTTCCACCCATTCAATTTGAGGACGTCTCCATTTCTCAGCAGCATCGAGGCCGATGCAATAAACACCTCTTTTCCACAACGCGAAGGCGATATCACCTGCCAACTCAGTCAATCCCAGCGGTTCAGCATCCAGGACATGGGACCACCTTGCTCCGGCGACATCAACCGGGCCGTCGTACTCCGACCCTGAGTGCATCGATGCTCTGACAGATGATTTGTTCACTCCTTGAGCGAATTCCCCATCAAGTGGAAGACAAGCCATTCTAGCAGCAAGAATATCATGTTCGACCCAGAATCCGATAAGGGCATCTTCGATCACGATACTACGTGTGATCGGGGAGGGAAAAGGTCGGAACGAATCAGAACGCGGCTCCAGAGTTTCTGCATCCAGCCATTGTAATTCACCGTCGACACCAACGAGTAATACTCCAATATCCTTGACAAGATGTGCGGTTGATGCAGCCAAAGCATCGTCGGACATGCACCGCGCAGGGTGAATACATACATTGGCTTGCCTCCGAAGCGGTCTTGGCCGAAGCCCTCTCTGTGTTGATCAATGACATCCATTCAAGTGAAGCTGGTTGTGGTCAGCAAGCCGGATATAGCCTCATTGATTCAAGGAGAGGAACTGTTGAAGATGGGAGATTGGGATGAGGGAGTTCCCGTCGATGGATGTGCAAGCCATCGATTGAATGATGTTCGGATATGGTGGCTTGAATCAGGGTTGTTATGGGAAGATGATCTTGACAAGAGATGGACTGCTGCAACTGGGGAAGAAGTCAGTGAAGTCATATTTCCAAGTCGCCATTCCGCAGCATCAGGTCGTCCAAGTTTGACTGTTCACCCTATCGGCATTCCCCATTTGGCTGCCGATGATGAGATTCCATTCGGGGGAAAGGCAGGAGAATGCCCACCTCCAAACCCTCGACTTGGCTCTTGGTTCCGGGAGATTCTCAAGAGAGGCGGAGACAGTCCACTTGCAGATGAGTTCTCATTGACTTTAGAGACCTCTCATCATGGTCCTTGGCTTGAGGCCCCATGTATGTTCATTGAGATTGGCTCAACCGCCGAGCACTGGCCGCGCAAAGATGCTGCTGAGATACTCGCTGGAATAATCTGGGATGGTTTAGGATTGGATGGTGGCCCCGGGATTGGAGAATGGAGTCCAAGCAGTGGTGACAAGGTGGCTGTTGGATTGGGTGGTGGGCACTACGCTCCATTCATCGGTAGGTTGGCCTCCTATGATGGCGTGTGGCTGGGGCATTTGTTGGCCGGATATTCCTTGCCGATGAAGAAGCCAGCATCTCCTGATTGGGACCCGTTGACCGGTGAATTACCACAGGGAATGTGGACCCATGCAATCGATTCAGCGATTTCCGCCACCAGACTGGCATTCCCGGGTGCAGAGGTATGGGCATACATGGATCGCAAGTCGTTCAAGGGTTGGCAGAGACAAGCGATTCGTAGGTATCTGGAGTCAATCGGTACGCCCTTGGGACGTACTCGCGACTTCGTTGCACTCTGATGCGGCTTCGGAAACCGTCAATAATCGTCTACCGGAACCCACGGTCAGGTCTGCCCATGTCTCGTCTATTAGGTCGAATGGTCGTGGGAATGATGCCGTTGATGCCGCGCTTCGTGATACGTTGGGTCTCACGAAGGTATGTCGCTGGCGCGGTTCTTGAAGATGCGGTCAAGGTGATGGTGAAATTGGCGGCTGAGAATGCCTGTTTCACAGTGGATGTTCTTGGTGAGGAGATCAACAGCATTGAGGAGTCGCAATTCTTCATCAAGGAATACAATGATCTCATCGATAAGATAGTAGAGAAGGATCTTGATGCCAATCTATCGATCAAACCTACCGCTTTCGGATTACATATCGATCGAGAGATCGGTCTTTCCAATATTGAGAAACTACTGAGAAAGGCGGCACAGAATGAGATATTCATCCGCTTGGACATGGAGGACCATCGAGTCACTGATGATACGATTGATGTCTGCCTCGCGATGCATCAAAAAGGATTGAAGAATATTGGTGTGGTATTGCAGGGCAGGCTGTTCAGAACCATGGAAGATATCGAGAACATCTGTAGTGAGTTGGGATGTGATGCTGATTTCCGCATCTGTAAAGGAATCTATCTGGAGCCAGAAGAGATGGCCCATACTCGTTATCGAGCAATTGTGGATGCCACCAATGCAGCGATTGACAAGATGCTGGATACTTCCTCCTATGTGGCCATTGCCAGTCATGACCTTCCAGTCATTGAACATGCGCTTGAAGCACTGGAACACAGAGGCATGGGTCTGGAAGGAGGAGACCCAAGAGACTCTCCACCTCCGCAAAGAAAGGGCAAAGGAGAGGGATATGAGTTCCAGATGTTACTTGGCGTGCGAGGAGATGTTCGTCGGCGATTAGCTTCCAAAGGGCATAGGACGAGAGTGTACATCCCATATGGTGAGAGGTGGTATGAATATTCCATGCGGCGCTTGAGAGAGAATCCAACGGTTGCCTGGCATGTCACCAAGGCGTTGTTGATGCCATGGTCCAACAAACGTTGAGTTCATCTGTAGGACCTGTCACCCTTGTAAGATGGTTTCACTGGGTTAGGATTGTAGCCAAGTTTACCTTCTTGCCAAGCACGTCGCCTCTCTTGTTCGGTTCGCGGTTGGAACTCCTCTTCTGAGGGAGGCTCGTGCAGGTACATCCGTTTGATCTCACTGGCTTTCATGGTTCCGTTCAAGGTTCTGCCTGTGCCAGAATGTATGGCTCTGATGCGCCATCTTTCACCTTCGTGGATCATGATGGTTCCTGTGGAGTACAATTTCTCGCCGGGAACGGTGATGATGTCCGGTTCAGAATCATCTCCTCTGGTTAGAGTCAATTTGACTCGGACGAGGTCACTGCGCAGAGCGGTGACTCTGGTGATTCGATCAACACCTCTCTTGTAACGTGGCTTGCCTTCGAGGTCCTCAATGCGGTTTACTCTCCATTGCGCATCACTGTGTTCAAAGATATCTCCTTCGGTAAGAACCTCGTCAGCATCCAGATCGATGTGGACGACCTTACTCTCCGGTCCATCTGTGAGCATGAAAGCGATGGTGCGAGCAGGGGGAGTGCGGAATTCTATGGTGTGGACTTTACTACAATCATCACACTTCAGGAGGAAATCAACACCATTTCCACGAGGGCGTTCACGTAGTACTGTATGTCCACATTCTTCACCACATCCTGGGCAGAGAACCACGTTCTCAATGACTTCCTCGTCCTCGTCACCCCCCTCTTCGTACATACTGCTCGTGATGCGGGGCGAGAGTCCCCTTCTTCAAGGCGATGGCAATCTCGGCTACAATGGCTTGAAAATGACATTCTACTGCGCAAGCATATGGATGGGGAGAATGAAGTCCAGATGCATGAGGCATTGGCTTCCATTCTTTCAAGAAATCTTGAGCAGCCTCGAGAGGAATCTGAGGTGGCCAACAACATTGGTCAACAACTGCTTCACATGGAGTTGACCTCGGCACCACTGTCGATCAGACGTCGGATAAGGGATGTTGTGGCCACATTGCGGCCAACCAGGATTCTGGAGGTCGGTAGCGGAATTGGGCATTTATCTGCTTGGTTACTAGATTTGTGGGATAGGCAAGAACAGCCACCTGAGTCATATGAGTTGGTGGAATCCGGGTCTCGCTTCTCCGTCATCCTCAAGCGATTGCTACAGAGATATGATGCCACAGAATGGGCCCGGGTCACAGTTGGTAGATTCGAACAGTTGGCAGCCGAGTCTCAAGCATGGCAAGCCGCAGCGTCAACAGCGGCAACAGAGACGGCCGCGGCTTCACTCGGGAGTTCACCATTGCAGGTGCCTGCTGATCTGATTATCATCGATGTCGGTGAAAGTGTACAGAGTGCTTGTATCGAGGCAGCATTGCCACTGTTGTCTAAAGTTGGAGTTTTATTGACTATTGAGCCCGAAGTCCCTACTGGTGAAGTCGATGAAGACGATGTTGCTGCGCTGGCACAGCTAGTCTCATTCCAAGCATGGATCGATCTGATCAGAGAATTGTCCAATAGTCACCATCTTGCATTCCAACCTTTGACTGGGGGAACACTGGTGGCAGTTTCGGGCAGATGATCATCCTGTGCCAGCGCTTTCCAACAGGGCTTTGATCTGTAGCAGTCCATATCCGTAGTAGTCGTCATGACCATTCTGTCCATCTTTTGGATGTGAGGTGTCCATCAACCATTGTTTGGTATCTTCAACTGCAGACTGACCACCGCCCGCTCCGTCCTGCTGAAGGTCGGGTCTAGCGTCAAGAAGCAATGCGATGGCGCCAGACACATACGCGGTTGAAGCGCTGGTTCCGGATGAAAATCCATATTCCTCAACCTCTGGTGTATTCGGGTCATCGATCATGATGATTGGAACCCTCTCTCCTGGAGCGACAAGTTCTGGCTTCATGTCCGGGTCGTTTCTCGGCAAGAGTAATGGTAATGACAAAAAGTTCCCGTTGTTGTCCCCTTTGCTGGATTTCGCCCAAAGGTTTCCATTCT
>CALCOQ010000274.1 GCA_937897005.1 uncultured euryarchaeote | reverse complement strand
CTCTGGTGAATGGTTCCCATGCGCCGCCAGCGAAATTGTGGCCGCATTTCCCACACGTCCAGATACCTACAGCATCACGTGTGACCTTCTGATATTGGCAGACTGGACAGGAGTATTGCCTTGCTCTCTTTCGTAGGACCTTTGCAGCATTACGGCGCACACTGACACCGTAGCGAGGCCCGAATCTAGCGGCAGCTCCAACCTTTTGTGTTCTCTTTGACATATTCAAGCCTCCTTGGAGTGTACAAGTTCTCTCAGTTCAGCACATCTGTCGCCTGCTTGAGCAAGTATCTCAGTGAATTCCGCTGGCGAAAGAACTCCTCTTAACCCCTTCTGTAGGGAATGAAGATGACCCTCATCACCAAGAGTGATGTGAATCCTTTCATCGCCACCAATCTCTTCCTGTTCACAAGCATCGTAGACATATCGTCCACCAACTCGTTGATAGGAACACATGATTGGAGTTGAGGAAAGTTCAAGTTTGAAATCCTCACCAACATCGAATCTTTCAGCAGGAACCACTGCAGTCCGCATTGCCGCAATCGCTGCTGTAGCGCAGGCATCGAAGATGTTACCACGGTCGGACAGGACGTGGAGGTCCAACATGACTCGCCAAACCTTCTCACCGGGGACAATACAGAGAGCTTCCATATCGATGCATCCGCTTTCACGGATACCTCTGTCCACAACCCTGCCCAATTCGATGGATTCAGGACTTGGCGGTCCAGGCTCATACTTACGATGTGCGACCGGGCGCAATTCTGCACCTGTCATCAGTGAACCTTGAGTTGGGCGATCAGAATACGGCGAGGCTACATCGAACTTCACACCAGCATAGACGATGGTATCTCCAAGAACTACCTTGGCGCTACCTTCGGCATTGTACAGGATATCGGTCTCAAGAATCAAATCACGGCTATCCCAACGGCCGCGGCCATCAAAACGCTTGTCTTGAGATGCTAACTCTGCAAGTTGCTGACGCAATAATTGCGGCACCATCTGAGCCATCAGACATCACCTCCGGATGCACTATCCAGCAAGGCTTGTTTCATCAGCTCATGAATCTCATGAGCGGCCTTGAAATTGTATTCAGTAGCAAGATCATACTCTTCTGGAGATAAGTCTCCATCCATCTGAAGGAAAGCGATTTCTCCAGTATTGGGCATTATTCCCATAGGTAGGTCCGCTTGCCCGTAGTTATCTTCTGCCTTATCGAGATCAAGGACCACGATGCCGTCAATCTTTCCACTAGCAACACCAACTAACAGATCCTTCATCGGAATACCTGCATCAGCCAATGCCACGGACGCTGCGGTGATACCGACACATCTAGTGCCGGCTTCAGCAGCAAGAATCTCAATCTCCACTCGAATCTTGGAACGTGGATAACGCTCGACAAGAACAACACTTTCCAAGGCTTCAGCAGTAACCTTACTGATTTCCCTGCTTCGGCGGTTGAAACCAGGACGGATTCTATCCGAAGTGGAGAATGGTGCCATGTTGTATCGGACATCAATCACTGCACGGTCTTGGCGCTGAATTTTTCTTGGGTGGGCTTCCATGGGCCCGTATACAGCAGCAACAGCGACGTTCAGGCCATGTTTCACCCACGCTGAACCCTCTGCTGCCGGCAAGAAACCTGCTTTAATCTCGACTTCTCTCATTTCATCGACAGCACGGCCATCAAGCCTCTTACCATCTTCTCTCAACAATTGTACATCACCATATCCACCCATCAGACATCACCTCCAATAACAGAGGTCAGTCTATCGTGTAGACCCGGAGCATGCCCCGTATTGACGATAATATCAATCGCCTTTCGAGCTGTTGCCATACCTTCTGAATCACCATCGATAAGGATTCTGCCATTCTGAGCCACAACGATTCTACAATCACTGGATTCCTTGATACGCTGTAAGGTACGGCCATTGCTTCCAATGACCAATGACAATAGATGAGGAGGGATCTCTTCGATGAACCCCTCTTTGATCTTCCTCAGTCCGACACCTTTCATGGTAGCGACGACAGAGTGGGTCTCATCGACCTCCATCACTCTAGCCATAACTGCATCACCGAAATCCATGTACTGCCGTGCAGCACCGAATTCCACTTTCCATGGTGCCAGGCTCATCGGCAGAAGGGCGTTGAAGGGGCCATTCACATCGAGGAACCATAGGTTGTTCATTACCGCCTCAACATAGCCGATGACAAGATCTCCAGACCTCGGCATGTAGGTGGTGTTCGTAGGCACGATGTGAATAGTATCTCCACTCACCTGTACCCTTCCAAGCTTGGTTGCCACGAGGCTTTCGCCTCGAAGCAGGACGCCGCTTCCTGGTTGCGAACCCGGGGGGGCGTCTATCTGGTCCCCAGGAACGACTAGACGCTGCTCGGCGCCTGTATCTTCAGAGTTCATTGTTTTCTCTCCGAGCCGGCCGACCGGTGGTCCCTACTTGAGCCTGACTACGAGAATCACCCCCTTCGGGGGGTGTGAATCACAATTCTTTGACCTCAAGTTCAGGTGCTCTACGCGCAGTCTGTGAAATCAAATCGCCTTTCATCGCAGCAGGAATCTCCACCACGCATACCCATTCACCATTGCTCAACCATTCTTCCTTCTTCTGATATTGACGAAGTATCTGGGAGGCGCCTCCGTATGACTTTCCTGGAATCTTGAATGCGAGTCGCATGGTCTCAAATGACAATGGAATCAACGGTTTCAATTTATCAATGACCTCAGCAGCTTGAATTTCCACAGACTTGAATGGGTCGACCGGGTAGCGAACCTCATCCAATGCTATCTCTATTCGTTGAGCAGGATGGGGTAATTTTGTGCGCGGGTCAACTGCAGTACTGGCAATGCTGTGAATGATGGCTTGCCTCTTCTGAGCCACCATCTTCTTGCGCTGATCAGTGGTAAGTTGAATATTTCCGCGACTGATGATGGCACGCGTGATCTCAAAGATGTCTTGAGTACCAAAAGTATTCTCGATTGCTTCGGAAGTTGGCCGTTCTCCACCCTTTGAGTCATGGAACACATCTTCAATAGCCAATAATTGATCAAGTTCCACTGATTCGGGGTCAGCCTTGAACTGGTCGACCAATTCCGGGTCGACCAGAATTTCGTATCTTTTTCCACCTTTCTCCATACGTGCGATGACTGCGGAATCTAGACTGACCATGACCTACCCTGAACAGACGAGAGGGCAGCAAGACCAAGTGCTTTTTGCAGAATCATTCTTCCAGAGGCTTCAATTTGGAGATATGTCCCTTCACATCATCTCTGGATAGGGTGTGATAGCCACTATCGTCAATGACTGATATCTCAATCGCTTCTATGTTCAATTCAGCATCCAAGCTCCCGCGCAATGCTTCGAGCCCGAGTTTGATTCCCATGTTGAGAGTCAGGCCCGACTTCCACTTGTTCTCAAAGAAATCAACAACAGAATTGCGGCCTGAACCAATGGCGCCAGCGTGATATGACTGATATGCCCCACTTGGGTCGGTCTCAAACAAATGAATGCCATTATCATCAACACCGCCGATTAGTAAAGCCGAACCAAATGGTCGGCTACCGCCATACTGGGTGAAGGATTGTTTGAAATCACAGATCTTCTTAGCAAGGATGTCAACTGGAACCTTGTTATTGTATGTGATCTGATTGACCTGACATTCGACCCGAGCCCGGTCAACGAGTTGCCTGCCATCAGCCACCAGACCACTGGTTGCGAAACCAATGTGATCGTCTATCTTGAATAACTTCTCGATACTCGCGGGAATAATGAGACGACTGGCAATACGCTTATCGCAGACCAGGATGATACCGTCTCTGAACTTCAGACCAGCAGTGGTGGTTCCACGCTTGACCGATTCTCTCGCATATTCCACCTGAAACAATCTACCGTCAGGACTGAAGGTGGTAATTCCATGGTCATATCCTCTTCCGCTCGGTTGCATCATCACACCCTAACCCTGTCGCCAAGTGCCGTCTTATCAACCTTGGTGGTTAGACTGAAGCTGTTCTACCACCAAATATGTTTCATGCAGATGCCCTCAGCGCCAGCCATGCGGATAGTGGTGCTGACTTCGGGAGGTAAAGATTCCACCCTGTCTCTTTGGTGGGCGATATGTCAGGGCTGGGAGGTCTGTGCTGTTGTCACTGTTGTTGTCGATGGCGATGATTCGTGGATGTTTCAGATTCCAGCAACTGAGATGACTCGATTACAGGCTCAAGCTATGGGAATTGAGCATCATCCAATAATCGTGAATGGAGTGAGTGAAGTCGAAGTTGAACAATTATTGGAGGGATTGCACCCCTTGATCGATTCAAAGTCCGTGGATGGATTGGTAAGTGGTGCTCTGCGCAGCGAATACCAGCGCCGGAGATTGGATGGCGTCTGTGAGGAGTTGGGCATTCACTCATTTGCCCCGCTATGGCACCATGACCCAGAACAACATATGCGAGAGTTGATTGACTGTGGCATGGAGATCGTGATGGTCAGTGTCTCCAGCGATGGTCTAGGACGCCAATGGCTCGGCAGAACTCTCGACAATTCAAATTTCGAGGAACTGCTAGCATTATCCAGACAACATAGATTCAACATTGATGGTGAGGGTGGAGAATTCGAGACGGTGATTCTCTCAGGACCCCATATGAATGGAAGAATAGTTCTGGAGAGTACTGAAACATGGAGACATGATAGGGGCCACTTGAATATCGAATCCATGTATCTCATCGATGTTGAGGAAACGGAATCATCATGAGGGCGTGGCCCTCGGGCTTCTCAACGATGAGTGTTCTGACCTGCCCGCTGGACTACCGCTATGGATGCGATGATTTCAAGGTGATATGGGCAGAAGAAGGTAGACATTCCCGACAACTTGAGGTTGAAAAAGCACTGATCTGGGCACATTGGCAATTAGGTCGAGTCAGTGAAGAGGATTATCGCCGTGTCGAGTCCATCGCCAATCCTACAAGTGTCACCAAGGAGAGAGTGAGCGAGATCGAGGCTGAGACGAAACATGACATAATGGCACTGACCAAAGCCATGGCAGAATCTGCAGGAGATGCTGGATGGTGTATTCATCTTGGGGCTACAAGCAATGATATCGTCGATACCGCAGTCGCCCTACAATTGCGAGATTCAATTGTGATTCTTAGAGCACAGACTCTGAAATTACTTCTTACAACTGCTGATCTGGCTGAGAAGGAACGGGATACAGTGATGCTTGGAAGAACGCACGGACAGGCCGCGGTCCCAATCACCTTCGGCCTCAAAGTTGCAGTTTGGGTTGATGAAATTCGGCGCCAATTGGTACGCTTGGATGAGGCCACTGGTAGAATATGTGTTGGGAAATTTCTCGGAGCAGTGGGGACTGGAGCGGCACAAGGAGATGATGCGAGAAAACTGCAATCTCTCATCATGGAACATCTTGGACTTGGAACACCCCTTGTCACAACACAGGTTGTGGGTAGAGATCGGTACATCGAGTACATGGGGTGGTTGTGCAATGTGGCAACCACTTGTGAAAAGATCCTTCAAGAGATAAGGAATCTACAAAGGAGTGAGATAGCGGAGGCAGGCGAGGGATTCGATGTCAAGAAGCAGGTGGGGTCATCGACAATGGCTCACAAGAAGAATCCAATCATGAGTGAGAATGCGTGCGGTCTAGCCCGTGTTGTGCGCTCATTCATGATGCCCACCTGGGAGAATGCATTGTTGTGGCATGAGAGAGACCTGGCCAATTCCTCTGCAGAACGATTCACCTTGTCACATGCCAGCAGTTTGGCCGAGGATGTACTTGACAAGACCAATTCGGTACTCACCAATCTCTGGGTGGATAGGGATAGGATGCTGGGGAATATCGCTGCCCAAAAGGGATTGCCGATGGCGGAGAAGGTCATGCTTGAAATGGTCGACAAAGGAGTACCTCGTGATGAAGCACACGAAGTCCTTCGAACCATATCGATGGAGGCGATGGCCAATGGAGAGGAACTTATCGATGTCTGTTCGCGTAGCCCTGCAATATCTGCTAGATTCTCGGTGGAGGAACTTGAGGCGATGTTTGAACCATTGAATCATATCGGGGTTTCAGGAGAACTTGTCGACGAGGCGGTCGCTGAAGCAAGACGAGCGACTGAATGATCATGAATCCTCGGCCAATATATCAGCTTGAGCGAAAGCCAATCGCACCATGATGATCGCAACCATTCCAGATAGGGTGAATGCTAACCCAATGGACCAATGAATGGCATAGAACATCATCGCGATTCCAATGATAGAGAAGTAAGAAATCATCTGACAGGCTGTGGCTAACCTTACTATAACCTTCATCGCATTCTCTTTAACCCTGTCAGAATATTCAAGCACGAAAGCATGAATCATGAAGTATACTGCCTGAAAAGGAAGTGCTGCAATCACGATCAGTAGAGCGATGTGACGAATCTGACGAGGGTCATTCTGATGTGCCAGGCCTTGAAACAGGGCAAATGCCATGTTGGTCCCCAGTAGCGCTGCCATGATGGTCCAACGCTTCTCGGAAGGGTCATCGACCCTGATCATCACATTTCCTTTCGCCATTGTTGCACCGTGTTTTTGGACTCCCGTCAGGGTATTGAGTATTGTCCAACATGAGAAGGGCTGGAGACGGATTATCACATTGGCTGGGAAAACTCAGAACAATGAGAATACCTTGAGCAGGACTCCAGTCACAGTTGCCATGATAACCAACAAAATGATCATTGCATGGGGGCCGAATTGATTTGTATCTTCCATGGCTACTTTGAGTAAACCATCGGACATGATGCCCGCTAATGCACTGGAATCTACTTCTTCGAACTCCGGAAGGGGTCTGCGTGGTATTCGTTCACCCTCTCGAACTACGCCGTCCATATGCTCCGGAGGGGGTTTCAAGGCTTGATGCTTGTGTTTGCAACACTTCTGGCGTCGACGCAAATAAGATAGAGGCTAGCCTATGTCGGGGATACATGACGAGTGAACCCGTGGTTGGTGATATGTCTATCACAGATGAGCATGCAGTAGTTGGAGCGAAGGCAACATTTGCCGATGTATGTCAACCATTTCTACGCTCAAGAGATGCCGCTGTACTGGTGGAGAATGCCAAGACAGGAGAGATTGATGGTGTAATCACATTGAAGGATTTGTTGGAGATAATCGCAACCGGAAAGAATCCAGCAAAGGAGAAGATATCCAAACATATGCGCACTAAGGTCGTAGAGATGCCAATTGCAACACCTCTTTCCGGTGCACTGCGAATGATGGCGGAATCTCAGCCGGATGCCGTGGTCATAAGGGGACCCAATGGTGAATTTGCAGGATATTTCAGCCCAGATGATTATCGGGAAGCAAGTCGACGTCTTGAGAGCCATCAGATGTTGTCCATGAGAATGCAACGTTCAAAGAGTGCTCTAGGAGATGCTCGCGATGTTGATATCGAAGAGGACGATCCTGCAGCGGAACAACAAGCCCTACTGGACGTAATGCTTGGAGATTTTGAGGATGAGAAAGAAGATGAGGACCCTGGGGCCGGCACTGGTCATTGATACACCCAATCACTTTGAACGGGCGTCAGGCTGTGCTCATCATGGCGCTACCTGAAATCGGTAAACGAGTACATCTGTCCTCAACCCCTAAAACAGGCAGAACCACATTCTGTCTGCAACAGGCCAGAGAACATATCAGCGCAGGAAGAAGAGTGATATGGGGTTCAGAGGAAATGCCAGACAATGTCAGATTTTCGCAGATTTTCAGTGAATTGGATATTTCTGCTGCATCACGTTTCCACGCCATGAATACCGGCGGGGAGTTCAGCCGTGCGCTGAAGGAGATTTCAAGAGCATCTGAGCTACTGCCAGGGGTTTCACTTGTGGTCATCGATGACTGGGCTCCAGTTCAAGGAAGACCCCCGAAAGGAAGGATATCCGCAGTGAAACGTTTGAATGAAGAAATTGATGATGACTGCATACTTCTACTGACATCATCGGCATACTCTGATGCTTCAGGTGCTGAAGAATTGAAAGCAAAAGCGAGCAAGCAATTGGAAAGTCTTGGTTTCACAACTTGGTTCATCAAGAGGGAACATGATGATTCAAGGAGAACATTGTCATCCTCGGATATTCAATACCAACTGCAGCTTGAAGAATCGGGATTCAAAACGGTTTGATCAATCCTCATCCTCATCATCAAGACCGAGGAGATCGCCCATCTCATCCAGAGCATCATCATCAGGTTCATCGAATTGTGAAGGATCGATGGCACCACCCTCCAACTCATCCTCTCCAGCAACCTTTGGTGCGGATTCATCCAGCATTCGCTGCTTGTTCTCTTGTGCTCTTTTGAACATGAACCAACCAGCACCAGCAAGACCGAGTGCAAGTACTGCGTATGATATCTTCAGAGTTAGGTCTTCAACCATGGAGTGGCGAAAGGGATGTAGCAAATACACTTTGCCCAATCAACATCACTCGATATTGAAAGAGGCCGTTGCCTGTTCGACCTGTCCATCATTGGAAGACACAGAGACTGAAACGATGTGTTGACCCTGAGATAAATTACCCATCTTCAGATAGGAGTTCATGGAAAGCATCTGACTGCCATCCAATTCCCATTGATAGGAATAGGGCGATTCACCTCCCGATAGCATAGCAGTTGCATTCATGCTGTCATTCTCACCATCCTCACCAATCACTACATCAATCAGGACATTCAGTTCTCCAACCACAGCAGAAGAGTCATCCGAGACACAGCCAGGGATGTAGTATAGTAATAACAAACTGGCAAAAACGAGTGCTGTTACAATCTTCATGCTCAATGGATAGGAAGGCGACATATCAAGATGTGGCTCATCGATCACTCAAACCCCGGAATCTTACGTGTCAAAGGTGCTGCGAGATGTCTGCGTCGATCAGGCGCTGGTTCTACCCACTCACTGGCTTCAATCTTCTCACCTACCCACTCTACATCCGATTGCAATCCGCATGATGTGCAACGTGGTGACTGTCCCTTACCTGCGGATTTCATCCTCTTGCCACAATCGCATTTCGGGCGTTGCCTGGACCTCAATTCAGGTTGTACCAGCCGAAGTCGTTCAAGATGATAGGAGCCAAGATGGTTCAACCCGACCCAAGAGATGACATCCCCTGGAATCAACCGCTGAAGCAACTTGTTCACATCTCCTCCTTCGGAAAATGCAACGATATCACCTCTACTGGTCGTTGCACTGGCATGTCCATTGGTTCTGACCACTGGAGTCGTCTCCACAGTGGCGGTAATGATGGAATCAATATGGTCATCGCAGGCCTGATTGGTCCGCCAAACCATGTTTCCAGCATCTTCCTCCATACCTCCACTGTCCTTTAGCCATTCAAATGCAGCTCTGACATCAGTTTCAGTTTCTCCGCGGATACCCAACAAAACTGGGCATGGAGAGCGTGGTGCGATCAACCCCTTGCTTTTTCGTGGGTCTCGGTTAAGAAATGTACCTGGAAATCGTTCATCCATTTCAGCGATCGAAATCTCGTCGACCCTCCTTGGAGTTCCAATATTCTCCTCACAACGATATACAGTATTCTCCCAGGTATGGTCATGATTTCCTCTCCAAGCGATTGCTGCAGTTGCACCAATCACTCCAGTACCTCCGGTCGACCAGAGTCGGTGGGGGATTGGAATCTCCATTTCAGAAGACTCGACATGCATTCGGACTGCATTCCAATAAAGAGCCTCATCGGGTTGTTCTTCCATCAACACCATCCCGGGTGTTGAGCCGGGCTCGCTACGTTCACAGAGCCAATTCCAATGTTCCTCAACCAACTTTGTGGCTTCATTGAATGAAATCTTCAGATGTGCCGCAACCGCAGCATTTCCACGGGTACGGTTCTCTGCAAATGGCCAGAGTCGCACCAATCTTGGGTCCTCAAATTCAACTCCTATCCTAGCCAATAATTTGACAAACATCTCCGTGGTACAGCCACCATCGAGACTATCAGTATCATCGAGACCCAGCCAGGCCATCTGCTCCCCTCCTATTCTGCTCACACAGGAGCACTCATGATATCATCGCCTTCATCATCGGCATCCAGAACTCTGTTCACCACCGCTGGAAGACCGATCTGCTCTGGAGCATGGAATACTCTCACCCCATGATTCTTGCCTGCTCTCAGGTCACTTCTGCGATCACCCACCATGGCGCTACGCGCTTCATTGAATTCAGCCTCAATATCGAAGCCATCTATCGAACCAGAGGATTCCAATAACTGCCGTGCTGCCATCAACATCCCAGGTTCTGGTTTGCGAAATGGAGAACCTGCCCAAGGGACGTGAGGGGAATAGAGGATGAGGTCTAGTACTGCATCGACATCCGCCTGTAGAAGTTGGGCTTCTAATTCATCATGAATCGTGGCTAATCTCTTATCGGTCCACAGACCTCTACCTATGGGAGATTGATTGGTCACAACACAAACTCTGAAACCTGCTCTCCTCAAAGCACCCACCGCTTCAGGAACGCCGGTCATCACTTTGAGTTCCCCAACATCATTGATGTAATCAGGACTGCCAGTGTTCAGGACTCCATCTCTGTCCAGATAAGCGATTGAGCCGTCCCATTCAGATTCACAGGGCAATGCCTGTAGCTGCAATTCATCGAAAACGCCTGCACCATGACGCCCGGGTAGCACTAGAATCCCTCAACAGTTTCCAATGATGCCACGCTTGGCCTTGATCGTCTCTTTGACGATGTGATTGACGACCAGTTGCATATCTTCGATTCGTTCCATTGATTCTGTATCGGCAACGATTGAAATATCGACCAGTGCAGCCATCTTTCCGCCACCTCCTGCACGATAATCACCACCTACTCCAATAGTGGTACATCCTTGTTGTTTGGCGAATGACAGGCCATTGATCACATTGGCAGAGTTTCCTGAACCTGAATATCCAACCACAATGTCACCGGGCCTCAAAAATGTCTGGAGAGCTCCGACAAAAACATTCTCATAATCAGTATCATTGGCCCATGCAGTCAATCCTGAGATGTTATCTACGTGACAAAGGGTCGGTAGAGTGAGTTCTTTCGACCAATCTCCAGCACTGTGACTAGGAGTTCCAGCACTACCTCCATTGCCTATGAAATGTACTGTCCCTCCGCCATCCATGACATTTTCAACTGCTGATACAAAAGCATCGATAGCATCCATGTCGAGATTCGCGAGCGCTCTTTGCAGATCAGCGATATAGGCGTTTGCAAAGGTTCGCGCATTGAATTCCTGCATACCGTTCACGGCTCGCGCTCTCTGCAACCACTTATACAGGTTATCTTCAGCGGTTGGTCTATGATGGTTAGTCCAATAGTATCTACACTGTTGGCAGGCGGAGGGCTGTTATGCCTTGGTTGGGGCTTTCATTCTCGTTCTGATTCAAGAGGACTGGTGGCTGCTGCTGGATGGGTTCTGATGGGTGCTCATTTCACCTCTACCATCGAATCATACATCGCAATCTGGGACACCGTCCTGATAATCATGACAGGTGCGGCACTACCGGTAGGTATTGCATTGGCACGATGGGAAATGAATGGCTATTCCAGTGGTGAAGATGAAGATGCATTGGTCTGGTTCAGGGGCATGGTGCTATGGGCTGGATTACCATACATGCTGATCGATAGAGTCCCATGGCTGAATGTTCTGGCAATCTGGTTCGTCGCTTGGCAAACAACACTGTTCATGCGTTGGAGTGGAGGAGGAGATATACAACTCGGTGAAACCACTGTATCACTAGCGGATGGAAGCGAGGTAGCATGGGCAGATTGGGAGGGGAATAGATGGTTCATGTTTGAGCCGATCTCAGAACATACTTTCCACACAGAACTGTTGAATGCAAATGGTGAGTCATTAGGTATCAACTTCGTTCTTGCATGTACTGCGCTCCAATCGATGATCATCTTCGTGGGGGCAGTCGTCGCTCTCAAAGCCCCTTGGAAGCGGCGAGTAAGGGCATTATTGGTCACTATTCCCACAATCCACATCCTCAACGTCTTTCGGAATGCAGGAATCGTCTGGCTTCACGGCGCCTATCCGGGATGGGAATGGTTAGGATTGGACATGTTTCAATTCGCCCATGCATATCTTGCTAAATTCGTATCTCTAGGAGCAATGTTCTTGATGGCTTTGATTCTATTTGAATTGCTACCAGTCATGCACCAACATGTTCTGCGGTTGATGCAACCAATCATCGGGCCAAAAAAGAAGATACAAACAACATCATGATCATTTTTGCGACCACGACGCATCAAAACTAGCTCGAGTGAAGTGGTTTCCACTGCCACTGGGCCATTCGAGCGATTCGCTTCCATCTCCTTGTAATGAGCCCATGATGTGGTCAGGAGGAGTCGCTACAGAAGCAGCAGCCATTGGAATATCATCAATACCTAGATCACTGAGCATATCTCCCATATCAACCGTCGTTGAAGCCAATTCTATCGGTGCTGGAGATGGTTGGCTGGATTCAACAACAGAGGTAGATACAGTTTCAGATGAAGACTGTTCAGAAGATATCATGTCGGTGCTGTCCTGAGGTGGACCTGCTCTGTTCAACATGGCTTCAGTCTGTCTACTGATGACATCTCCCTCCATAGCACCCCAAGTTTCCAATTCATCAGATTTCTTGACCTGTGCAAAGGCCATGATAACGAGAAGCAACAGTAGAATGCCCACTCCTGCAACCATTGAGTACAGAACCTCATCATCAATATCGGCAAGATACTCAGTACCCAGGATTCCATCTTTTGGTCCATCATCTACATCTGCAGGTTCTCTTCCCGGGTCATCACCTTCATTGAGACCAAATGGATCCCATGTCGTTTCACAGGAATCTTGAGCCCTTGAGAACTCATTCCAATCAACCATCCCATCCCCATCCAGATCCAAGGATTTGAATGTGAAGTCATTCTTCCAATTGAAAGCATTGAAATCCTCTTCATCCATATCACCATACAGCTCTTCAGCCAGTTCCAGTTCAGTACTGCACGAACAGGCAAATATCAGTAGTTCGTTGTATGATATCTCACCATTATCGTCGCTGTCCATTAGAGTGAATGGGTCATCATCATCAGACACTGGCGGCTCCTCAGGTTGACGTTGACGTCCGGAAGTGGAAGAATCTGAGTTGGAGACCTCTCCTTCATCAGATTCATCTTCCCATCCGATATCCCAATCATCTTCCCAATCATCTTCCCATTGGCCATTTCCCATTGCCCAGATTTCATCCATGTCCAGAACTCCATCGGAATTGGAATCCAGAAGATCCATCATGAATTCTGCAGTCTCTTTACAGTCAACCATGATTTCATCGGGGATATCGGGAATCACAGGACTGTTCCAATCATACCATGATGCTGTGATTGATGTGCTATCAAAATCTCGGGCAGCCACGACTCTGATGTCATATCGTCCTTGTGTTGGCTCTTCAATCCAAATTGTTTCCCAGACTCCTTGGCGAGTAGACTGCCAATCATCATCACCATGGTCAACGTAGAGGTTGGGATTTCCACTTCCTGAACTCAACATCACGGTCAAGGAATCGACACCATCATCGATATCAACATAAAACGCTAACTCATCGCCTTCCATTGCACGAAGATTGTGTACTGGCTCCTCATTGAACAATCGAATTGGCAGTATCTCAGGAATATATTCACTTGCTTCGGTGAATGAGGCTGTGATGGTTGCATCATTGAACTGGCCCCAACCTGTGACTAGAATGTGATAAGTGCCGGACAACGGGGTATCGACTGCCGTGAATTCAGAATTTCCGAAAGTAGCCGAATGCAGATGGTTATCATCACGACTCGGGACTTCTTCATAACTCACATACAGATCTGCATCTCCTTCGCCACCCTCTAATTGAACCTCAAGACGCTCAACAGAATTACTGACGTTGATGTGGAAATGTCGGTCTGATTCCTTGTTTCCATCTACTGGTGAATAGGGAACTCCAGGTTCTAGTTCAATGGAATTGATTGGCTCTGCATTGGCAGGTGGATAAGTAAAACGTGCAACAATAGTGAGGTCGCTGACTTTCTCAAATGCTTCAACTGCGATGCACCAGATTCCATCAATGGGTCCATACAAAGTGACTTTCTCATCATTATCCGGACCTGAGGAGGAGGCAAATTTCTCCTCGCCTTGTGTACTGGATTGTTCGCCACTTCCTTGACCATTGCCGCCAGGTTGGCCTTGGCGTCCTCCTATGGCATCTCCATCTTCACCCCACCAGATTCCATTTCCACTCCATTCAGTAGGGTCTGTATCATGTGCGACATACAGATCGGCATCTCCTTTGCCTCCATAGGTGCTGATCTCAATGATATCGATCGGTTCAGTCACATCAACATAGTAATAGGACACATGATTACTGGCAATGTCCTGATCAGGTACTGGAATACCATCGTGTAATTCGGTCATCTGTTCCAATGGAGGTGGAGGAGGTAACTGGTTCCACCATACACTCAAGGAATAATGATCGAATTGTGATTCCCCTTCCACAATGATCCAATATACTCCTGCTTCAGGCCAAGCAAAGTTTCCATTGCCCCAGCCGAAATCAATTTCATCGCCACGATTATTCTGGCTGGAGGCGTAATCGTTACTACTCTCAGTTGGAATGGCTCCACGACGAACATACATGAACGCCTGACCGTCCCATCCCCAGAATTGGATGTTCAGGAATTGGACTCGTTCAGGCACCTCGATCCAGAAGATGTGCTGAGTTCCCTCTTTGCCAGCCAGGTTCCACATCTCATCATCATTGAACAACTGCTCTGGATTGTTCAAAGCATTACCATCAAGATCAACCCAGATGGCATGAAACAATTCAATCTTCAGATTCTGTGCCGCATCCACTGAAGATTGCCCTGTTCCTTCGTCGAATGTCAATTCAAGAATGGCAGAATCATTGCTACTTGCTGGGTCATTGACTCCATTATAGGAATCTGCAACCTCTTGAGCAGATAGTGAACGATTCCAGACCTTGATATCATCGAGAGAGCCAATGTAATGGTTACAGTCACATCCTGCACCCTGTCGTGCGACGTAGAATTCATCGCAATCTGAACCACTTTGATAACAAGAATTGCTACCGAAATCGCCCATCGGAATAATTGCATCTTCAGCGCTAATGTTTGCAACCCATTGGCCATCGATCCAGAATGCCCCTCCTACACCTTCCTCTACGGTGATAGCCAGATGCGCCCATTCATTCTCAACCAGTACGACATCCTCAGCAGCAGGATGGTTTCTGATCGCATATTCATTAGAATATTGAAGCACTCCATCTGTCAATTGCATTCCCCATCCATAATCTCCTTTCATCATGATGAAGCGGGTTCCCTCAAGATTCTCAGGCATGACCCTTGCCTCAAGTGTCAATGAATCACCAATGCTCAAGCCCTCTACCTCTGAGAGTATTGCATACGCATCCGCTTCTCCACTGTTCTCGCTTTCTTCCTCAGCCTGAGGGAAATAGATAGCATGGTCAAGACCACCTCCTACCTCGACCAATCCATTGATGAGCACTCCTTCAGGTTCTTCAACAGAATCCATCCACTGTCCTATCTCCACTCCGGTAGTGGTCGGTTGTGATGAAATGATGGCGAAATCCTCACCTGGAAGCATTGTTGGCTCTGATTTAGCCCAATTTCGATACCAACTCGGTTGAGTCGCATCCCACTCCCAGAACCCTTCCTTCACGACATCGGAAAGACCGGTC
The DNA here is from genome assembly GCA_937897005.1 of uncultured euryarchaeote. Classification (GTDB taxonomy): domain Archaea; phylum Thermoplasmatota; class Poseidoniia; order Poseidoniales; family Poseidoniaceae; genus UBA226. The sequence continues at coordinate 1,193 of CALCOQ010000274.1, read as the reverse complement.
CACAGATTACGAGGGGTGCCATTCCACGAGGTGAATGTCGAAACAATCCATTGATTCTCACTGGAATCATCGATGGATACCAGTTCTCCGCCCAGAGACTGAGCAACCAAGGAACTGAAACTTCGATTACCTGCCTCGAGCAGATGGTATGTGTGGCCATTTGCTGCATTCTGATGAGTTGCAAGAACTGCCAGCGTGGTTATCGTCTCTCCACTACTGTTGTTTGAGCCTTCATCCCTTGCTGAGATGGGGTACTTTTCCTGTATTGAGGAAATCTCATCTGTGCTGGAAATCATTGCTATTGGTTGCAGAAGCATGAGGATGACCAGTATCAAGGGAGGCGCCGTAATGGAGCGAGGGCTGAATTGCATGAACTTGGCAGGAATCACTTGTGGAATAATCTTACGCATTCAAGACACCATGACCTTCGGTCATGTATAAGGGGAGGAATTTGCAATATCAACAGGGTGTTGAGGAGTTTGACCTCAGCGTATTCTCTTGCCACCAATCCGCAGTTCAGTCTTCAATGGCATTTGGTGTTCCCAGGCGAATTCTTTGACTATTCTCCATCCGCTCTCCTCGCCAACGAAATCAGTCACTTCAATTATCTTCTCTCTGGTATTGGCCTTGAAAGCAGCGACAGGTTCTGCATTTCTGAATACTAGATACGCCGAACCGAAGCCGAATCTTTGCCGTAGGATATCAGCGAAATATGGAGATAGATTATCGGAAGGAGGAAGGACGAAATCCCTGATCGGAGGAATTGAGTCGGCCTCGTCAAGTAATTCCTTGCGCCCCCAACATACCTCGTGCAGGTCGTGAATGAGGAAACCCTTGATCAGAGTTCCATCGCTCTCAAACTCATAAAGAACAGCTTTGATCTCTTCCGGTTTGAATGGTGTTCCGGCAAGACGCTGAAATTGCTTCAGAGTAAGAATTGGAAATTCCTCCACCATCTTCCGAAGATACTCTCTGCGCAAGATTGCTCGATCTGAATTGGCAAGTGGGTTTACGGTCTTGAATCCTGAACGGTAATCCTGAACCAAATGTCCAGAACGCAACAGTGGTTGGATGAGTTTTCGGAATGCTGCTCTCTTCATCGCAGCTCTTTCCATGAATAGTGTCGGGTCTGAATTGTTATCGAAGAACTCCAGCACATCCCATAGGTCCTCTTCGGGTTCTGCTCCCCTTAT